>CALKGI010000066.1 GCA_938085045.1 uncultured Alteromonadaceae bacterium | reverse complement strand
CTTTGGCTCACGACAACTACAGCCATTTTGCTTGGCACAACATCACCAAGTACATTGAAATGCATGGTAAGGCGCTGTGGTTTGCCAAACTCGCCTATCTAAAATGCACAGATGAAGAAAAAAAACAGGATAAAAAAGGCTGTGAAGCGCGAACAAAACAGTTAAAAAAGATTGTTGCTAAGTCTGACTACAAAAAGAAACTGTCATCAAAATATCGCA
The DNA here is from genome assembly GCA_938085045.1 of uncultured Alteromonadaceae bacterium. Classification (GTDB taxonomy): domain Bacteria; phylum Pseudomonadota; class Gammaproteobacteria; order Enterobacterales; family Alteromonadaceae; genus JABSOG01. The sequence continues at coordinate 38,313 of CALKGI010000066.1, read as the reverse complement.
AGATGCCTAAGTTGTTTCCTCGTAAAAAGTTTTCACAGCGTTATTTCATCAATATGTCTAAAGATAGAATGGTTCGCTTGGCCATTTTTGCCAACGCCTTTGCCGACCACTACTTGTCTGATGCGTTTTCGGCGGGGCATTTAAGAGTGCCACGCTCACAAATCGACAGCTTTGTGCTCAAAATGGAAGACCCTGACAGCAAGGCCAAAGATAAAAAAACAGACAAAGAACGCGGTGAAGGTTCGGCGGTATCAGGTGCTTTGACTCAGTTTTTACATAACAACGATGGCACCATGACAGGTATTAATGTGATTAACAGCCTCGGCGATAAATTTGTCATTCGTTCAGATAAGCAATTGTTCGCCACCATAGGTAGCAGTGAAATGTCGGGTATTGTCGAGCAAAACAGCCAACTAAAGCAGCCCAGTGATGCGATATACAAGTCACTCAAAGAAGTGTTCGATGTGATTGAAAAGGGCGAAAAAGCGATGCCAAAAGGCGCGTATGCGGCGTTTTACAATGTGCCGTATATTATTGATGAAAAGCAGTCGCTTAATCAGGTGATCACAGACAACATTAAACAACAAGGTTCGATTAAAAAGGCGATTAAAAGCATGTCGCAAGAAATGCAATTGGTGTTCAAGGCCAATACTGCCTTCGGTGATTTGGATTACAAACAATACTTCAGCCAATTTATTGAAGGCATACCCGATATGATGGCTGATTTACGTAAGCAAATTGCTTTTGAGTCGCAAAAAAATGACATCAAAAATCGTATACCGCCTAAGTTATTGGCAGCGCTGAAAAAACTTAACTAGCTTCCATCCTAAAACGCCAACTTGCGCCGTTACCGCCTCGATGAGGCGGCCAAACTTATCAAAAGTGGGTTGCGTATCAGTCAGGTTTTCGAACAGGTGGGTTTACGTCAGCCTCGTATTTTTCAGCTTGCTTTAAAGCCGAGTTTGGCATGACGCCTACGCAGTTTCAGGCGGGGGGGTTAGGTTAGGTTAAAAACAACTCACTAATACCTTTCATGCCGCAGATTAGAGATCTTAAATTGCCACTTTGCAGCGTTAATGCGCTCTTTAACCGTAACCGACATTAGGGTTGATGAATTGGGTTGAACGACAAAATCGTAAATGCTGCCGGTGATGACGATGAGCACTTTGTTTTGTTCATCCAAGGCGGTTAATTCATAGCCGATATGGTTCCATTTCTTATCTGTATTGTTGGCAATCTCGTAGGTGTGAACACGCTTGCCGTTGAGCTTATTTGTTGAGACTTCAGTTGCACTGAACTGGCCGATGTAGTCTTCATATTTAATGTTGGAAAACAGACCTAAGCTAAACCACATATAAAATATAAAAGGCAGGAATACAATAAAACTGAGATATTGCGGGTTTTTATACCAATTTTGATAGGCCTGACAATTGGGGCATTTTGAGGCTTTTTCGTCAATCTCTTGAACGCAAGATTTACATTTTTTCATCGTTTCTAATTTCTTATTTACTTAAATTAAGCATCACTCAATGATGCCTGTTGCTTTGCCATCAATACTAAGTTGGTTTCGTTCTTGCCAGTTTTTTCGGCGCCCTTTTTCTCGTCTGTTTTAACCATCATGCCGAACAAGTTTAACGCACCAAAAAATCGCTTTTGATTAGACTAAAACAATTGAGGTCGTGATAGGCATCTTTCCAATAACCGCTTTGGCGTCTTAGGCCTTCTTTTTCAAAACCGAGTTTTAACAGCAGTTTTTCGGAGGCGTCATTACCAGGTACTGTATCAGCCTGAATGCGATTAATAGGGAAGTCGATGATTTGCTCTTTATAAAGGCTTGAGATCATGGCGTTGACCGCTTCAAAGGCGATGCCTTTGCCCCAAAAATCTGGTAATAGGTCATAACCTATGACTGTGCTGCGAGATCTTTCATTAAAAGAATTAAAACCGCAACTGCCAATTAGGCGGCTATTGCCTTTTTGCCGAATAGCCCAGCGTACACCATTGTTGGCATCAAACTGGGTTTTCAGCGCTTCAATTAGCGTTTGGGCCTGAGCAATGTCGGTGAATTTCGCCAGATTATAATAGGCAACAACAGCTTCGTTCGAGAATAATTCGAACATTGCAGGCACGTCGTCAAGGGTGATCCTATTAAGGGTTAACCTGTCGGTTTGCAGTGTTGGTAAGTTTAATTTGGCCATTAACGCGAACCTATGTAGGTGTGGTTGAGTGAATAGTTCCACACCTTATAAAAGTAAAATGCGTAACCCAAACCCAGCGTGAGAATCGAGATGATCATCCACAAAATAACATGGCCAAAATTGCTAAATACATCGGTTTCGCAGCACATGGGCTGGGTAAAACCTTGATCGTCGGTTAATTCACTGCGGTTGATGATGAATTTGGAAAAAGAATAAGGGAAGAAAAACAGCGCGATGCCCAAGGTAAATAGGGTTAAGAAAAACCAAATGATAATATGGCCGATGATGTCGAATACACCGACATTAGATTGAATTCTCATGGGGAACCTTTTTATTGGGGGGTTGGTGACAGATACCAGATGGGCAAACGATAACATACTTGGGCTTTTGTTATCCATCAATCCGCTGCTATGTGTTGTAACAGCGAATTTAGGGTTAGGTGATGATGCTAGTTCGAGCAGGTGTTTAGTGGGTTAGGTTGTACGCCGATTATTAACGAAGCACTATTGGTGGTTAAATTGACCTGCCAAATACCTGATTGAGTAGCAAGGTAATCTTCGCCGTTGTAGTGCTCGGCATCGTTAATCTGTCCCAAATCATTGGGTAAACTGGTTGGGTCAAATAGCTGGGTTGACGTGTTGTATTTATAAAGTTCGCTGCCTGAGGCATACAATATTTGATTATTTAGATTGAACAAGGTCGAGACTTGTAAGTCTGTAAATTCTGTAGTGGTACCTAATTTATAATCAAACACCGCAATTTTGTTTTTAGCGCTGCTAGATAGAAATAACTGGTTTTGATCGGCACTGAGGGTGATATCGTCAATCCAATTGTCTAATAAAACCGTATTGGCACCTTGGGTGTGGAGTATGGTTGACAACTCGCCAGTGTCATTGCTGACCATCATCAATAATCCGTCTTTCACTTCAAAAGCCCTGATGACTTGTTGGCCGGTTGCCAATTGACTGGTGGCATCAACTAAATCTATGGTTTGTTGTTCAAGTGCCGCATTGAGTTTGAAGAGGCTGCCATCGTGCACACTGTAAATGGCTTCGTTAAGGGTGAAGCCAGAAGGTGTGCCCGGTAGCATATCTACACCTGTTATTTCACCTTCGTTGCCATAGAATTTATCGAAGGTGGCAACATGCTCACCCAGTCCAAATAAGCCGCCGTTGGGAAAGCCAATAAACACACTTTGACCTGAAAAACCCCAGCGAAACAACACGTTACCTTCAACATAAAATAAGGTGTCGTTGGCTATCTCAAGATCAAACATTTGATTGTTATTGCGCGGTGGCGTAGCGCCCAAAACAGTACAGTCTAATTCTCCGTTATCTCTACCGCCACCACCACAGCCGCTTAAAGCCGCCGCAATTAACAGTGTAATAAGCTTTTTCATCGCTCAATCTCCAAGAGGGTCGTTACCTCAAAGTATAGGTCATGGCGGGTAATTTACCGCCTCGCATTTTTTGGCGCATGTTTTCATTTTGTATTCATCAGACTGACAGTCTGAAAATAAAACTCAAAAGTAAAAGAGCGTCATCATAAATTTTGCGCTTGAACAATAAAAGTACAACTAATTGATATTTATAATCTTTTCATTAAATGTGATAGTCTAAAGCCGTGTACCAAAATGCAAGTTAGCCGGTACGCAGCGTCACTGGAAAGCCAGTGTTTTTTAATTTTAAAGATGGATGAATTATGTATAAAAGATTTTCAATCAAATTAATGGCCTTAAGCGCATTGAGCTTAGGTTTGCAATTTTCAGCACAAGCAACAACAACTGTCGTTAACGATGGCGTACAACCTATCGAATACGTTGGTAATTCTGTTACAACGCAATATGTGAGCGCATATGAAATTGACTCCAAAATTTTGGGGCGTAAAGTGCTCATCGAAGTTTTCAAACAAAATGTAGACGCATTGCAGCCTGTGACTTATCTTCTTGATGGAAATACCATTGGGATGAGTTCATTTCTTAATGATGCTTTAAGAGAAGCCGATAAAGGCCCCCACGGAAAACCCAGAATCACCGTGGCAATTGATTACACCAACGAACAATACAAAGCTGGACTTAATAATAACTACCGCATGTTAGATTTAACCCATGTCCGTGATGAGTCATTACCTCAGTTTCCCGACCAAGCAGGTGCAGAGGCGTTTTTGCGTTTTATCAACGAAGAAGTGAAGCCATTTATCAACAGTAATTTCAATGTTGACACCAATAACCAAACCTTGTTTGGCCATTCTTTAGGTGGCCTGTTTTCTCTATATACCTTGTTTTCAAAACCTGATAGTTTCGACCGCTACTTGATATCTAGCCCCAGTATTATGTGGGCAGATAGAGATATTTTAAGTTTGGAGGAGCAATATGCCGCTGATCATCAAGATATGGATAAACACCTTTATATAAGTGTGGGCAGTAAAGAAACCTTTATGGTGGATGATGCCGAGAATATGGTACAGCGCCTGTCGAACCGAGGTTATAAAAACCTTAAGTTACTTCATGATGTCTTTGCTGATACCGGACACTTAGAGGCTGGTTTAACTGCCAATTCAAAAGGGCAAAGAGCATTGGTTAACGAAGAATATATGGGCTTGGCCAATTGGGTGAGTGACGAGGTATTTACAAAGGGACAATCAGTGCGCTATTCAGGCCATGTTTACCAAGCCAAGTGGTGGACTAAGAACCAGCAGCCCGACATGAATGATAAGTATGGTGCGTGGGAATTTGTGCGTTAAGGCATTCATGCACGGGTTTTGGTGGTATTACGGCCCTTCTCGTGGATAAATCCATTGATACTTAAATAGCCATTAGATGGCGTACAGAAAAAAGCCCGGTGTTGATTGCTCAACACCGGGCTTATCTCTATAGATGGAGTGGCAGATTCTGTGCTCCTTGCATAATCTGCATTCCCCCCATCCTTGGGGGTCTATCCTCAATATTGTCTGGAACAATATTAGGTTTTTTTATAACTCGTTAACGAATTAACTGCCTAATGGTGCATCTGGATCAACACCCTTAGAGAAATCTGGGTCTACGCCTTCAAAGAAATCTGGATCAACACCACCGGCTTTTAGGTTTGTTTTTAGTTTAAAGGTGGTCGTTTTAGTTTTGAACGTTGAGTTTTTAGCTTGAATAGTCGTGGTCATAATATTGGCCCTTTTGCATCAAGTGATGCGATAAAAATCGATTAAAAGTGCTTCAGTTAAGAAGTAAATCAAAAAATGTTATTGCTGTGCTTGTACTGCGGTCATGTGAAGCGCTGTCGAATTAGCTGCCTAATGGCGAGTCTGGATCAACACCTTTAGAGAAATCTGGGTCTACGCCTTCGAAGAAATCAGGATCAACGCCACCGGCTTTTAGGTTTGTTTTAAGTTTAAAGGTGGTCGTTTTAGCTTTGAAAGTTGTGTTTTTAACTTGAATAGTCGTGGTCATAATATTGGCCCTTTGCATCAAATGATGCGTTAAAGATTGATTAAAAAGTATTAAATCTAATGTTTGGTTTTCTCGTTATCAAAAGAAATATCTTATTGCATTTCTTGGTCAACACCGTCTTCATTTTTGAAGTACATCGAGCTGACTTTGATGTTCGTTTTTAGCTTGAAAGTAGCGGTTTAGGTCTCTTCTTCCGTAAAAGCTGAGGCTATTATGTCGGGTACCTGTGTACTTTGCAATACTTATTTGTATAAATTACAAACTAATTTGTTAAATTGTTGTAAATCAATGGTTTATAAATGGTTAAATTTCAAGGGGCGTGCGCTTTTAGCGAGAAATGTTAGTTGTTTGATGTTCAAAAGACGGGCTTTCATTAAAAAATAGTCTAAATAGTCGATTTTGCCAGTTTACTGTATGAAAAATATCTAGAGGGTCAAAACATGCAAATGAGGCTGAGTATTTTCAGCCTCATTTAATCAAACATCTATTAACATTCTATTGTCATTCTAGCCCCCTGATTTAGCCCCCGGATGTACAGGATATTTAGGCTCAACCCATTGTTGCGGTTTGGCATTGTTAATTTGCTCTAGGTTCGTTTTAAGCGCCATATTCAGTTGGGCATCGTTGGCAGGTCCATTTGTGTATAAATCCATCGATACATCAATGTTTGGATGTATGCCGCGATTTTCTATGGTCCATTTGCCATCAGGTAGATAGCTGCCTCGGTTTGGTATTTGCACTCTAGCTCCGTCGACCAAGTTCAAACCAAACGCATAAGCGCCTATGCCTGCGCCAACGGTAGGTTTGCCGACTATGTTGCCGATTTTGGCGGCTTTGTACATTTGCGCAAAAGTTTCGGCAGCCGAACCATTCCACTGGTTAATGATAAGTGTTGATTCGCCATCAAATGCGTTAACTGGTGTCGATAAATCTACGCCCTGTCGAAAGCGGTATTTGTACAAGGTTTTACGTTGCAATAAATCTATTAAGGCGTCTGATGTGATGCCACCGGGGTTGAAGCGAATATCGATGATTAAACCCGCTGCATTGCCAAGGCGATAATACTCGGCCAAAAAGTCTTCAATGCCTAGTTGGTTAAAGCGGGTGATGTGCACGTATTTTATTTTGCCCTGGGTTTGCTGTTCAATATAATGTTTATTGGCCTGTGCCCAATTTTCTGTGCGCAGGGCAACTTCGCTTTTTAATGCTTTTACTTGCAGCTTGCGTGGGTTTTTCCCTTCTGGGTTGTCGGCTACGGTGATAAATAATACTCGATTCGCCAGACCGACAAAGTAACGGTAAAGGTTCTTTTTACTCGTGACCTGCTGGTTGTTCACCGCAATGAGATATTCGCCTACTTTTACTTTTGCGCCGTACTGGTCAAGCGGCGCAAAACTACTGTTTTGGCTGCTGGTTTGACGTAACACTTTGGTGAATTGGTAGCGTTCATTATTGATGGTGAAATCTGCGCCCAATAAACCGATATTTTCGCGCTTGCTTTTACCCGGGCCTAAGTCACCGGCACCGACTACGGTGTGACTGACCGACAGAAACCCTGTCATGCGCTTGAGTAAGTAAGCTAAATCGAGGCGACTGCTAATGTTAGGTAAATAGCGGGCATACTCTAGGTACAGCTGTTGTGGATCATTGCCGTGTAGGTTGGGGTCATACAGATTCTCGACCATGAAGTTAAAGGTTTCGTTGAACATTTGCCGCCATTCTTGCTCGGGCTCTAGTGACTTAAACAAAGTAGAAGTCGACATTTTTTGAGGGGTTTTCGTGGCTTCTTTTGAGTTGGGATTCAAATCAAGTAAATAGGTGTTGGTGCCTTTTTTGTAATAGGCACGCTGGCCATCACTGGAAAAATCAATGCTCTGAAAATCTTTTTGCAAAGGTTTAAATACCGTTGGATTGGTCAAATCTAGTTGGCTGAGCGTGTATTGTGGCCGAGAATGCAACCGTAAGGGCACGGGCCAGGTTTCGGTTACTACGTTAAGTTTACCCGGTGCTGAAGTGCTCATTCGGGCAATGTTCTGATTACCAATGTCCAGCGTGATGGTTCTGCTGTTTAGCCCTTTATAATCAATGGTCACCGGGGTTTTTACGTCGTTAAAATTAACCTTTAAATTAGGTAAGCTCAGCCCAGCCAAAATCGGTGCTTCGTCGTTTTGATTCAACACCACCGCTTTTAAAGTACCGCTTCGTAAAGCCGCTTGATTCATGCCGTTTAATACGCCCCATCGGTAACCTGTTGAATTGGCGTTAGGGCTGGCAAAGTAATAAAGGTAACGTCCATTTTGGTCAAACAGCGCAAAGTTGGCGTATTGCCCCTTGGGGCTAAAGGCTTTTGATTGCTTTTGGTTGTGATGATAAACAAACACGCGCGACAGGCCATAGCCGTCAATGAGTCCATAAGCCAATAGATTGCTGTCGTTTGACCATGATGTGTAAAAGCGATTTTGCCCTGAAAACTCAGATTTAACCACAACATTGAATTGTTCGTCGGTTCTATCAAAAATCCATAAATTCAGACGGTTATCGCTAAAGGTGAGTTTGTTGCTGTCGGGCGACCACGCCAAATTTCGATAAAAAGAGGGGTTTTGCTCAATGGCAAAACTTTGAATTTGGCTTTTATCAGTTAACGATTGAATGCTCAGTTGGTAGTGACCGCTAGCATCTGAAAAATACGCTATAGACTGGCCGTCAGGTGAAATGGTGGCGCTGTGCTCAGCGGCATTGGCGGTTTTGGTGAGGTTTTCAGACCTGCCGCTTTGGCCATCTGCTACAAATACGTCACCTCGGGCGACAACGATGTATTTGCTACCATCGTTAGATAATGACAATTCGCTGGTGTTTGGTGCAGCATTTATACGCCGGGTTCGTTTTAATTTGTCGCTAGTTGGTATAGTCACCGTTAGCTTTTTCAGCGATGTGCCATCAAGGTTCATTTGGTGAAAAAAACCATCTTGCAATACAACCAAACCATTGTCGTCCACAGCAAAGTCTCGCACACCATAACGTTTGAAGTGGGTTAATTGGGCCGTTTTAGCGTTTTGCTGTTGACGATAGAGATTGGCAATACCGTCTTCGTCAGACACATAGTACAGTGTTTTGTTTAGCCATTGAGGTGAATGGGCATTCGCATTTAATGGGGCTATTTTACTGATTGGCTGCCACTCGCTTTTTTGGTCTGGCGCTGGCTTTTTGGGTTTTACAATGTGAATCTCACCTTGCAAACCCCCTCGGTAATAACGAAATTCACGCAAATTTGGGCTGTTTGATATCGGCACGTAAGCAATGACACCATCAGCTCGGTAGTTTATGTCATTGCCAAATTTGGTGGGTAATATAGAAGCGAATCCTTGTTCGCTTGCTACTTGATACAGCTGAAAAACACGGCCACCGGCTCGGGCCGAGCTAAAATTAACGCGCTGGCCATCAAGAGTCCACGACACCGGATAGTCACCGGTGGGGTGGCTGGTTAAACGCTTGGTTTGGTTGTTGGCCAGGTTTAGGGTGTAAACATCTGAATTGCCTTGGCTTTTACGGGTGAAGGCTATTTGGTTACCATCAGGTGAAAAGTGAGGAAATAGGTCTTGCGAACTACCCTTGGTTATGGCTTTTGCTTCACCACCTGTACGCTCTACTTGCCACAGGTCGCCAGCGCTGGCAAATACCAGTTGGTTTTGGTGCATGGTTAAGCCGCTGATAATATATGGCCCGTTTTTGCTGCTGTCGGCAAAGACTGAGGTGTTGAAGCCGGCCAGTGCGATTAGTAATATTTGCTTAAAGTTTTGGAGTTTCATGGCCAATACCTATTTGATGTTAAATCTGCTGATATTGGTGCGCACAGCACACCCTACCGATTAATTTGGGATGCAGGGTGCGCCAAGCACACCGCTGTCATTTTAACTATTCATATCTCAAAACAGACATGGGTTCACGATAGCTGGTGCGTCTGGCCGGAATCAATATCGCCGCCATCGATACGCCTAACAAAAGCAACGGAACGCCGATAAATGCGGTTGGATCTTGAGCCGGGCCAACCAACACTATCGCCATAACCGAGGTGATACCAAAGGCCAGCACAATACCAATCGCGGTGCCAATAAGGGCCAGTAGCAAACCTTTTTTCAGTAACATCCAAATCAGTTGGTTTGGTGTGGCACCAAGGGCCAACCGCACGCCCACTTCTTGTTGTCGCAACTGAATGCTATAAGCTACCGATCCGTACACGCCAACAATGGCAAGAATTAACGCCAACACTCCTAATCCACCGCATAAAGCAGCAATCAAAACCAGCGGTAATTGAATAAAGGCTATCAGTTCGCTCATGGTACTTATGCCTTCAAGGGCTATCACGGGTTCTACTTCGTTGATGGCGGTTTTTATGGCCTCGTTCAAACCTTGTGGCGCTACGCTGGTGCGCATAATCAATGAAATGGCATGACCAAAACGCTCAGGCAGCGGCACGTAAAAGTAAGGGGTATCTCCTTCGCCTAAAGTGCTATTTTTCACGGTTTCTACAATACCGACTACCTCAAATGCGTCTTGGCTCATCGGCAATTGTAAGTAACCACCAAGCGCCTCTTTGCCCGGAAAAAACACTTTGGCAGCGGCTTCGTTGATGATAACGACAGGGGCCAAGTAATCTCGGTCTTCAAAGGTAATGTTGCGACCTTTAAGTAGTTTGATGTCTAGTACGGCTAGGTAATCTTGATCAATTGGGGTGTAGTTGTAGCTTTTTTGCATTAGCTGTTTGTTTCGTTCGCTTTGCTCATCATTGGCATTTTCATCAAATACGCTCACCCTAAAACCTGAGCGGTCCATGGCAAATGGCGCCACGCGCGCAGTAGCGACGTTTTCTACGCCTTCAATGGTGTTGAATTTGTCTTTAAGGCGCTGCATAACGGCTTCTTTTTCTTCACCATGAAAACCATACTGAGAAAGTAGCGTTCTAAATACTACGATGTTTTCTGACTCAAAACCCGGGTCTACTTTTGTGGCTTTTTGCATACTGTGAATGGCAACACCTGCACTGATCAATAAGGCGATACTCAAGGTAAATTGGGTGACTAAAAAGAAGCTTCTCCAGCGGCTGGTACTTTTTTCGAAGCTGCCAGCGACCGGCTGGTCTTTAAGTGCGGGCATGATGTCGAACTTGCTGGCTTGCAGGGCAGGGGCTAAACCAAACAGCAAAGTGGCAACGGTGGCAATTAATACCACGTAGCCAATTACTCCCGCGTTAATTGGCATAGCCAGCGTGATGGTGACGGGTAAATCGGGGATGAAAGACATGACTGATTTTCGAATCCATAGGGTCATCAACAAAGCAACCGCACCACTGGCAAGGCTTAACAATAATCCTTCAATTAGCAATTGGCGCACGATGTTCCAGCGACTTGCGCCCATGGCAAGGCGTACAGCCATTTCTTGACGGCGTTCGGTGGCACGGGCCAGCAATAATGCGGCAACACTGGCACAGGCCAACAGCAAGATTAAAGAGCCAATAAACATTAATGCGCCAGACAGGTATTTAATGCCGTTTTTTGGCAGCATGCCGTAAACTTCCATTTCGGTGGCGTAATACGAGCGTGGCCTGCCTTGCTCGTCAATTTCTATCAACGTTTTAGATAAGCTAGCCAACTCTTGCGTGACCGATTCCATGGTTTGGTCATCGTTCATTCGTGCGTAAAATTGCAACCAGTAATGCTCTGGGCTAGATATCATCTCGGGGGCATCGGGACGTAACTGTGGAGCCATTGCCAGTGGTACCCAAATGTCGGGGATCATACCAACGGCATTGCCAGTAAAGTCGGCTGCCATCACGCCAATCACTTTAAAATCGTAACCGTTGAGTGACACGGTTTGGCCAATAATTTGTGGGTCAGACTGATATTTTTGCTGCCAAAATAGTTGACTCATCACCACAAAAGGTTCGCGGCCTATAACAAACTCGTCTGGTACTTCAAAGGTTTTACCCAGTTGCGCGGTTCGGCCAAGCACATCAAAATAGTTACTCGACACCATTTGCGAGATAATTAACGAGGCTTTTCCGTCTTTGAACAAGCTTGACTGGCCTGTTGTAGTGGCAAAGCTACTTTTGAAGGTTTTACTGTGCTGAGCAAGGTAAAGGTAGTCGCGGTGTGAGGTGGGTGGTATCACCATTTCTGGCTCGCCGCCGTCATCGGTATAACCGATAGACACCAAACGCTCAGGTTCTTCGACATTGATGGTCGAGAACAGCAGTTCGTTTATCAAACTGAATAGTGCGGTATTGGGTCCCATGCCAAGCGCGAGGCACAACATGATTGAGATCATAAACTTAGGACGACGATAGAATTGTCCGAGGCCAAATTGAATGTCTTGCGATAATGATGAAAGCATAATCAAGTCCTCGCTTTATATTGATTCTACGGCCACGACACTGCCACGGTTGATGACAACTTCGTCTTTAAGCACTTTGCCGTCGAGTAATTCGACTTTGCGGGCGGCGTAATCAATGTAGCGCGGGTCGTGGGTCACCATGCAAATGGTGGTGCCTTCTTGATGCAGTTTGTCGAGCAGGTCCATAATCGCTTCGCCCTGTTTTGAGTCGAGGTTGCCGGTCGGTTCATCGGCCAATACCAGCTTGGGGTCGGTGACCAAAGCTCTAGCTACGGCAACACGCTGTTGCTGACCGCCAGATAATTGGTTAGGAAAGTGCAGCGCTCGGTCGCTCATGCTAACTCTGGATAGCACTTCGTCGACCTTAGTTTTTCGCTCGGCCGCTGAGAGGCCACGGTAAACCAGCGGTAGTTCTACATTTTTGTAAACGTTCAAATCACCAATCAAATTGAAGTTTTGAAACACATACCCGATGTTTTCGTTGCGCAGTTTGGCGCGTTTGGCCGCTTTTAGTTTGGCCACTTCTATATCGTCGAGTAAAAAGCTGCCTTCGCTACCAACATCGAGCAAGCCAATAATCGACAACAAGGTGGATTTACCACACCCTGAAGGCCCTGCAATAGCTAGGTAGTCGCCGCGATTAATGGTCAAATCAATGCCGTTAAGCGCCTTAGTTTGGCGACCTGAGCCTGAAAAGGTTTTGGTTACGCCGCTCAGTTTTATTAAGGTTTTGTTGATAGCTGTGATATTCGACATAAGGACAACCTCTGAAAGAAATAAGTTTAATGTGCTGTTGGTGTATTAGAGTGCAGCTGTCATGCCAAAATAATAATTTGTTTTATTTCAGATGGTTAGATTTTATTGAGTGATGAGGTTAGGTTGTTTGTCCGGTATCGGACAGAACGGATTTTCGATTACGGACATAGCCTGTTGTATACTTGGTCCCTTAATTTCAATGTTACTGAGTTTTTGATTGCAAGGCCCGGTGCTTTAAAGATGAGCGGTTTCGGGCTATACTTGTGTTTTGGTCACTAGTAATTTAGGAGGTTGAGCATGGCTATATCCAGTGTCGCTATTTCATCATTTGAGCAGGTTTCGCAGCGCAGTTTGTCTACTACCACAGTCAAACAAAATGAAGAAGGTGAACAGCCTAAAAGCATTACGCAAAGTCGCGAAGAGCGGCGTGAAGCGTTAAACCAAACTATTTTACAGGCCAATTATAATTCCAGTCTGGGCAATAAAAATGATGCCAGTGCGTTGATGTTCAAAACCGCACTTGATGCCATTAACAAAGAGCTTGAACCCACCCTTGGCAAAAATGCCGCACAAAAAGCCTTCGACGAAGGCATAGATTTCTCACCTGAAGCCACAGCTGAGCGTATTGTCAGCTTTGCTACTGCGTTTTTCCCCTTGTATCAGCAAAACCATCAAGAAGATTCGCTTGAAGATCAACTAACCAACTTTTTAGATGTGGTTGGCGGCGGTGCCGAGAAAGGTTTTGGTGAAGCCAAAGATATTTTAGATGGTTTAGGGGTGTTTAATGGCGAAATCGAAGAAAACGCCAATAAAACCCGAGATTTGATTTTTGAAGGTTTCGACAAGTTTAAAGAGTCGGTGCTTGAAGCGTCTAAAAAGCCTGAAGAAGAGGCTGCTGTTTAATAATTTGCTCCTATTCTTGAGGGCAATTCCTACGATTTCTCATGGTACTTTATTGAATTATATCGATAACTGCAAAAAGGGTAGACACAGGGGTCTACCCCTACACTACCCTTGCTTCGCGCAAAATGAGCTGCGACATAAAATCGGGTGAGATATAAATTTAGCATGAGTGGTTTAAATCAGTTGTGGTCTAAACGTCCCTGTAGCCCTGTCCCCTCGGAGTAGATTTTTGCTCCTCGGCAATGTGCTCCTGCATTGCTCTACCACCAACATCCATGTCGGCGTGCAAAATCGACACTTCCAACATCCATGTCGGTCGTCCTTGCCTCGCGCAAAATGAGCTGCGTTCTTCTGTTGAAGAACGGTCTCATTTTGCCCAAATAAATTCTTCCCAAAGCGAATCAAAAGTTTCCTGGAAACTGCTCACCAAATGTGGCGTGGCATCTACAATGATGTTTTCGTTGTTGTTTTTTGACGCGCTGCGGGTCCAGTTGAAGCTGCCGTTAAGTAAGATTTGTTTGTCGAAAATGGCAAATTTATGGTGCATGTGGGCTGGGCTATCGTCGGTTTTTACGGTGATTTCGTTAGCGACAAATTCAGCGATGTCTGAGCCTTTGTCATCAACTTTTTCGTCGTCGGTAATAATCCTAACATTTACACCGCGTTTGTGTGCATCGATGATGGCTTTGCTTATCACATCATCTGATATGGTAAACACACAAATATCCAGGTTTTCTTTAACTGAGTTGAGTGAGGCGATGATTTTGTCGACACAACTGGTGCCCGGACTGAAATACGCACGGCTTTTTTTTAAGCTGTGCTCTTGGCGTACTGAATCGATGGTTTTGATCACCCCTTCGAGCCATTTTAATGACTCAACGTGGTTCTCTGGTGATTGGGCAAATTGTTGACGCACCAACGTAAAGGCTTTATTGCGGGCATATTGCAACGTGCTGATGTCGTATTGAAAAGGTGAAAAGGCTTCGCGTAGTCGATTTTTTTCGTCAGGATCAAGCACAAAGTCTTCAAAGGTTTCTGCCAAAGTGGCTTCTATTTCGCTTTTTAACATGGGAATTCGCTTTTTGGTTATTGGGATATTGAACCCATAGATCTGATCATTATTGTCTGTTTATGACCATTTCACAATGGATTTAAGCGTTCCTTTTTACGTTTTGATTGTAACGGTATGTTAATCGTTTCGAGTTGCGGTAGTTGTTGCTGTGGCTATTTGCAAAGGGCGTTTGGGTAAAAGCTCAGAGATAGGTACCAACTTGACACCCCTTGCTTTTAATTGAGGTAACATTTTGTTTAGAAACTTGACTGTTTCGGGGTAGGGGTGGGCAATACCAATGGCTCGGCGATATTTCTGGGCTATTCGCACCAGCAAATTGAATTGTTTTATCATTGCAGCTTCTGACAAGTCGTTGTCGAGAAATACGTTTCGATGAAAGTGGAATACACCCGCTTTGCTGGCTTGCTCTTCGCCCAAACTAAAGCGGGAGGTTTTGCTGTCGACAAAAAATAGGTTGTGCCGTTGTAAAAAGCCCATGGTCCAAGCCATTGACGAGCTTTTTTGGGTTAACAAACTGCCCATGTGGTTGTTAATGCCTTTGGCAAAAGGGATTTCACGCAAGGCATTGCTAAGAATGTTTTCTATCTGCTGTTTATTCATATCGCTCATTAAAGCGCCCGGACCGAGGTCTTTGCCACTGAGTGATTCCATTGGGATATGCAGCATTACGTCTTTATTGGCGTTTTTGGCCATTAGGGCATAGGTTTTGGCAAAAGGAGTATGGGGCAAAACAGAATAGGTGAGTTGGCCTTTGAGTGAGATGGCATCAATATCTTGCTTGTTGTAACCGACATCGTCGATGATCAGTGCTAATTTGCCCTCGGCCAAGCTGCTAAAGCTGGTTAGCAACAGACCAAGGCAACACAATTTTTTAATCCACAACACGTTTATTTTTATCTTCATTGAATGGGGTTTTATTACCCGTTAGGCTTAATTAACCCCAATAAAGATGTGTATCAGATTCATTGGAGGATTTGTTTTAACACCAGTTTTTGCGCTTCATCTAGTTGAAAGTCGCGATTGGCCAGCATTTTACCGCTAAGACCCCAGCGTTCGTCAAGGCCCATTATAGGGCTTTGTGACGCGGCATTCACCTGTTGTTGTGGAATTTCTACATCTGGGGTGATGCCTATGCCATTAATCGACAGACCATCGGGAGTAAAATACAGCGCCGTGGTCAGTTTTATCGCTGTATGACCGTTGCCCAGCGGGATTAGTGATTGCACTGAACCTTTACCAAATGACTGCATACCGACAATGGTCGCTCGGTCGTTTTCTTTGAGTGCACCTGCGACAATTTCTGATGCAGAGGCAGAGCCTTTGTTGATTAATACGTAAATAGGTTTGCCGGGTAAGACATCACCCGGAGTCGCTAAAAAATTCTGATTGGCATCGTTAAAACGCCCACGAGTGGTGACTATGGTGCCTTTGTTGAGAAATAAATCACTGACGCCAACCGCCGAATCGAGCACACCGCCCGGATTGTCACGCAAATCAATGATCAGGCCTTTTAATTCGTTATCGGTCAATTTTTTTAGGTAATCGACTGATTTGACAATATCGTCTGTGGTGTTTGACTGAAAACTGTAGATTTTAAGGTAGCCAATATCGTTATGTAGCAATTTGTGGGTGACACTTTCTACCTCTATTTTGGCTTTTTCGAGTGAGAAATCTAGCGCCTTGTCGTAATAGTCTCTATTAACGACCAACAAGGTTTTTTGTTTTGACTGTTTGATTAACTGACTGACCTGTTCGAGTGATTTACCTTTCACATCAACGCCATTGATACTGTTGATAATATCGCCTTTTTGCAATCCGGCCATTTCTGCTGGTGAGTTTTTGATGGTTTCGAGGATCACCAATAAGTCGTTTCGAAGTTCTACTTCAATGCCAAGTCCATCGTATTGGCCATTGGCCATTTCAAATAGGGTGTTCAAGTCTCTTTCATTCAAGTAGGTCGAATGGGGGTCGAGTTGTTTAAACACCTCTTTAATGGCATTTTCGAGTAATACGTTAACGTTCACTTCATCAACATAATAAGAGTCTATTTGCCTGAGAATTTGGTTGAGGGTGCGCGGCGTAATTGTGGAGTCGACAACTTTACTGGTGTGTGGTGCTTTTGTGGCTTGTTTGGTGCTTTGATTGGCCTGAAGGCTATATGAAAACAATCCGAAAACAATCAATAAGGTGAATATTAATGGCGCAGAATAAAACGGGGTTTGAGCTGGTGTGGCAACTTTAATCATGATAACTCCAATACGCATTGGTTCAAAACAGCATCAACCAATATGCTTCTGTGTATTAGAAGCTTGTCCTAGAGTGCCGTTTTTAATGTAAAGCTCTTCAAAAAAGTTGAAGAGTCGCTTTAAACGCCTGCTTTACACCATACCGCCGGGTTGATTGCAATTCCCTGATGTCGTATTTCGAAGTATAGACCAGCCTTTGATTGCCCGCCGCTTTTTCCGACGAGCGCAATGGGCTCTCCGGCTTCCACTTTTTCGCCAACCGCTTTGAGTAAGGTTTGGTTGTGGCCATACAAGCTCATGTAACCGTCACCATGGTCGACCACGATGACCCAACCAAAACCTTTTAACCAATCGGCAAACAATACCAATCCTTGTTGTACGGTTTTAACAGGCGTGCCGGTCGATGAGTGGATAACCACGCCTTTCCAGCGCAGGCTGCCACGGCGTTTACGGCCAAATTTGTTGCTCAGGTTACCGTTAACAGGCCAACCTAGGTGTCCTTTGAGGTGTGACAATCCAGCCAGTTCAATGGCTTCGGTCACCAACGATTTAATGCGGGCAAGGGCGGCGGTTAGGTCTTGTTCGTTGACTTTTAATTGTTCGAGTTGTTGCGATTCGGTTTTTAGTCGCTGTTGAATTTGAGAAATGGTTCTACGTCGGTCTTTTTGGTGTTTGGTCAGCTGTGATTGCTTTTTCAGCTGTTGCTGCTCAAGCACATTAAGATCACTAATGGTTTCGCCAAGTTGGATGTCGATGACATTTAATCGAACAAAAATCTCTTCAATGCGGTCAAGATTCTTAGTTCGAGCGCGATTAAGGTATTCGTAATAACCCAATACTCGCTCTAATTTTCCGGGTTCTTGTTGATTGAGTAGTAGTTTGCTGTAGTCGTGACTGCCATTTACGTACATGCTCGATAATTGTCCGGCGAGCAGCTTTTTGTTTTGATCTTTTTCGCGGGTTAATTCGGCCTGCTCTGTTTCTAAATCACTGAGTTTTTGACGGTTTGCTTTTTTGTCTGATTTAACTGTATTGAGTTGGCGGGCAACATCTGAAATTTCTTTTTCAGATTTTTTCAATAAGTTGGTTAAAAACTGGTGTTTAACCTGCTGGTTTTCGATGGATTTTTCTGATTGGCGAATCTGTTTTTTGACTCTTTCGAGTTGTTCGCGTTTAAGCCTGTCTTCTTCACTTTCTTGTTTTTCTTGCGGTTGCGATGCCTCGTCGTTGGCGTTTTGCGCAAAACTCGCTTGGCTGAAAAATAATAATCCAAAAGTGAGCAAACTCAATTGTACGTTCATTAGAACAGATTGGATGAAGCTATTGGGTTTGCTCATAGCTGGCTTACTCGGCCAGCTTGATGATTGATGTACCAGTCATTTGTTCTGGTTGCTCCATACCCATTAAGTGCAATAGGGTTGGGGCGACATCACTCAAAGTGCCATTGTTAGACATATCGCTTATCGAACGGCCAACATAAACAAAAGGTACCGGCTCACTGGTGTGGGCGGTGTGGACTTGGCCTGACTGGTGGTCTTGCATTTGCTCTGCATTACCGTGGTCGGCAGTTATCAAACACTCGCCGCCTACTTCACCAAGCGCATCGACCACTCGGCCAACACAAGCATCAACAGCTTCACAGGCTTTAATTGCTGCGCTGAGTACGCCGGTGTGGCCGACCATATCGCCGTTAGGGTAATTAACGATGATAACGTCGTATTTGTTGGCATGAATGGCTTCAACCAGTTTATCGGTCAGCAGGGTTGAATTCATTTCAGGTTGTAAGTCATAAGTTGCAACATCGGGCGAGGGCACCAAAATGCGTTCTTCTCCGCCAAATTCCGACTCGCGGCCACCACTGAAAAAGAAGGTGACATGCGCGTATTTTTCGGTTTCTGAAATACGTAACTGGGTTTTACCTTGTTTTTCGAGCCATTCGCCTAACACGTTGTCTAATGCAACTGGCGGATAAGCGCAAGGGGCTTGAATGCTGTCGGCGTATTGGGTGAGCATCACAAATTCAGACAGTTTAGGCGTTTTGGTTTTGCTAAACCCGTCAAAGTCTTTGTCGACAAAAGTTCGGGCCATTTGACGGGCACGGTCGGCTCGAAAGTTCATAAAGAATACCGCGTCACCATCGTTGATGGTTTTATCTTCATTGCCGATTTTGCTGGCTTGAACAAATTCGTCGTTTTCGTCGCGCTCATAGGCGGCTATTAGTGCCTCAACTGCGCTGTCGTATTCAAATGCAGCTTTGCCTTGGGTCATTAAATCGTAGGCTGTTTGTACTCTCTCCCAGCGATTGTCTCGGTCCATGGCATAATAACGGCCAATAATGGTGGCGATAGAACCGTTGCCAAGACGTTCAAAGGTGTCATCTATCAACTGCAAAGAGGCTTGTGCACTGCGAGGTGGCCTATCGCGACCATCTAAAAAAGCGTGCAAGTAGATTTTTTTGGCGCCACGTTGGTGGGCCAGTTCTATCATGGCAACGATATGTTCTTCGTGGCTGTGAACGCCGCCGGGAGATAACAATCCCATCAGGTGCACGGCTTTATCGGCCTTAACGGCTTTGTCGATAGCGCTGGTCAGCACTTGGTTGTCGCCAAAAGTATTGTCGCGAACGGCTTTGGTAATACGAGTAAAATCTTGGTAAACCACTCGGCCTGCACCAAGGTTGACGTGGCCAACTTCTGAGTTGCCCATTTGCCCGTCGGGTAATCCAACATCAATGCCAGAACCTGAGATAAGGGTGTTGGGGTAGCGTTTGTTGAGGTCGTCTAATACTGGCGTGCGGGCTTGTGCAATGGCGTTGTGTTGGGGGTCTTCTTTATATCCCCAACCGTCGAGGATCATTAAAACTAGTGGAGATTTGGTCGTGGTTTTCAACTGATTTTTACCCTAACGTTGTTGGCAGAAATATCAGTCGCTACTTTAACTCACACAAGGTTAAGATTAAAGGATAAAAGGTTTGACCTGACTACAGCTTCATAGTTTAAGCTTCTTCTATCTGCTCAATCCATCGTATAGAAAAAAAGAGGTCATCATGAGGGCGACAGTCAAGCATTCTAAAACGCAGCAACAAGTGCTAAATGACGACACGTTTATCGCTCAATTCGAAAATCAAACCTTGTCACCAACACATTTAGTCATATAGGGCACATGCGCCTTGCATGGCTTTATCTTGAGCGCTATCCACTTGAACAGGCGATAAGCCAAGTATGCGGCGGCATTAAGGTTTATGCCGAATCTTTGGGCGCTGCGACTAAGTTTCATTTTACCATTACCGATGCGATTGTTCGGATAATGGCTGCACGGTTACAAGCTCAACCCAGTTGGCAAGCGTTCTTAGACGATAATGCCGATTTGGTCGTCAATGCCATGGCGGTCATTGGGCAGCACTATAGTAAAGATTTGCTTGGCAGTGAGCAGGCAAGGTTGAGTGTTATTGAGCCAGACTTAAAAGCGATAAATTAAAGGAGCCAAGCGTGTATACAATAGGCCAATTGGTTAAACAGTTTGAGCTATCTCGCAGTACGTTGTTGTATTACGACAAAATTGGATTGCTGCAACCTTCTGCTCGTAGCGCGGCAAATTATCGGTTGTATACCAAAGATGATTTGCAGCGGATGAGCCAAATATTTTTGTATAAAGAGGCGGGTTTGTCGCTGGAGGTAATAGCGCAAATTCTTGATGAGCAAAGCAATCAGCCCACTGCGATTTTGGAGCAACGGCTTAACCAGCTCAATACTGAAATCAGCCAGTTGCGCCAACAGCAGCAACTGATCATCGAACTACTGGGCAAAGAATCATTATTGCGCACCTCAAGAGTGATGGACAAAGCCCAGTGGGTGGCGATTTTAAAAGCATCGGGTATGGATGAACAGGCAATGAAACAATGGCATATCGAATTTGAAAGGGGCTTGCCTGAGGCGCATCAAGACTTTTTAGAATCTTTGGGTATTGGCCAAGATGAAATTGGCAAAATTAGAGGGTGGGCAAGGTTAGAATAAACTCAGTTGGGTGCTGACTGTCAGCTCTGTGGTGGTGTTTTATGTCGCCGTTTTGCTGTCGCAACAAAGATTTGATGATAGCAAGGCCTAAACCTGTGCCGCCTTCAAGGCGCTTGGTGGTAAAAAACGGGGTGAATATCTTCTCTCGATTGCCTTCACTTATACCTTTGCCATTGTCGGCAACTTTCAATTCTACAAATGTGTCTTTCACTGCTAATGTTAGTGCTATTTTGTCTGCACCAGCCTGATGGGCATTGTTGATTAGGTTCGACAATACGCTTTCGATAGTTTGGCTGGCGTAACATACATCAACGGTATCTTTTACTTCTAATACCGTTGAAACTGTCGCATCTTCATCGAACATGTGGTGGATTATGGCTGATAAGTCACAACTGTCTTTTTC
Source organism: uncultured Alteromonadaceae bacterium (assembly GCA_938085045.1). GTDB lineage: Bacteria > Pseudomonadota > Gammaproteobacteria > Enterobacterales > Alteromonadaceae > JABSOG01. Next base: position 16,896 of record CALKGI010000066.1, on the reverse strand, counting down.
ATTTTGCTGCAAATCTGCCTTGGCATATTCCAACAAACGATAAACTAGGTTTTCGAGCCGCACACTGTCTTTTTGCAGGTTTTGCAAGAATTTTCGTTGCTGTTCGACTGACATATCGCCTTGGTGGTCTAGCAATAATTCAACCGCGCCTTGAATGGATGTCACCGGCGTTTTGAATTCATGAGATACATGAGAAGCGAATTCAAGAATGTATGTCGAGCGTTGTTCTAAGTTGTGCGCCAACGAAGAAAAAGTGCGCGATAAAGTGTCGACCTCTGTTGTTATCGGATTGGCCAGCGGCGTGACTGCTTCTTTTTCGCCATGAAGTGCTCGCTTGGCTTGTTCTATTAAGGCGGCTATCGGGCGGTTGATGGCAAGGGCGGTGACCATTGAAATAAGCCAAACCAGAATAATGGCGCCGATTAAATAGGTGATAATGGTTTGCCGATTCAGCGTCATCATTTGCCACAACGTTTGTGGTGTTCGTGACAGAACGACAGCACCTAGCACTGCTTCATCGACGATTAGTGGCATGACAACATGCACCCGGTAGCTACCCGAACGGCTGATTTTGCTGTAAATATGTGACGGATATTTTACCTCTCGCAATCTGAGTAAGCTGTTGTGGTTGCCTGCTAGTGCTGTGTTAACTTCCTCTCGGTTTATCATCGACATGCCCAATTGCTCTGCATTAGTTGAGCTGAAAATCACGCCTTGTTCGTCGACCACCTGAATGCTCGACAAGGTATATTTTTGTGCTTCTTTTAATATCGGGTTAAGCGTATTTCCGATGGCCTGATATCGCCCTTGTGATAAGGCTTTTTGCGGTGGCGGCTCAATTGGTAACAATGGGTTTTGATCAAGGTCTAGGCTTGGTGTAATTGGTTGCCAATCGGGTTTATTACTTGGTTTTTTATCTTGTTGATGTAAATAGTGGTTTTTGAATATCGAGGTGATAAAAAAGCCCTGAGCGTTAAGTTCGGCCTCGGTTTGGCGAATGAGGGTGTTCTCGTATACGGTGAGTAAGTTGAGGCTAGCAACTACCAAGATCAACACCGTTAGATTAACTAGCAGTAAAACTCGCCTAATTTTCAAATATTTATGAAATTGACTCACGTGCAATCGTCCAGTTTGTATCCCGCTCCGTGCACCGTTTCGATAGGCGAGGCACCAATGGCGGTGAATTTTCCTCGAAGGCGGCGAATGTGGCTGTCGATGGTGCGGTCGCTGACTACGACGTTGTCGTAGGCTTTTTCCATCAATTGCGCGCGGCTGAACACTTTGCCAGGATGCGAGGCCAAAGTGGTGAGTAAGTTGATTTCGGTAACGGTAAGGACTATTTCTTCTGCATTCTCTTCTTTGTCCCCCCAAAAAACTTTGTACTTTTGATTGTCTATCGACAGTTGTCCCAACCTGAAAATGGCATCTACCGGTTGTACTGCTGGTGGGTTGTTAGTGCTTTGAAAGCGGCGTAACACGGCTCTTACCCGAGCGATTAATTGGCGCGGGCTGAACGGTTTACAAACGTAGTCGTCGCCGCCAACTTCTAGGCCAACAATCATGTCTATTTCGTCATCCATGGCGGTTAAAAAAATGATTGGGACGTTGTTGTTTGAGTGAGAGGCGTTTTGGCGAATCGCCTTACAGGCGTCAAGCCCCGACATCTCGGGCATCATGATATCCATAATAATTAGCGCGGGTTGATGTTGTTCGAACTGGGCTATAGCTTCGACACCATTGGCTGCGATAAGTGTTTTAAACTGCTGTTTTTGCAGTGCAAACTCTACAACTTCGCGAATGTGTGGATCATCATCGACCACCAATATTGTTGTCATTTCGTCCTCTTTATACCGCAGGCTGTTCGTCATGTATTGGCCGAAATGGTAGCAGCGTCAATCCTCAATTTATACGTCTTGCACACAATTGGCACATTTAATCTTTGAATTGGCACATTTGCGCCATCACTACGGCAAATCTGTTTTGGATAATAACCCCACTAATTTGAGGAGGCAGTATGATACAAATTAAAGAAAAATTGTCGATGGCCATTTTTGGCGCGGGATTGTTGGGTGGTTTAATTGGTCGAATCTTGTTTATGGGCCATGATGCTGGGGTTAACTTCACCTTGTACATTTTTATGGCGATGGGCGCAGTGTTGTGGTTTCGTCATGTATTGAAGCGAAAAACGCCAGTAATGTCTCAGGTCTTAATTGGTATCGCATTGTTTTTGGCATTTTTTATGGCAGTGCGAGACTCACAAGTCGTATTTAACTTTAATCTGTTGGGTTTGGCCATTATTGCCACGTTGGGAATCGCCCTTAAATTCAAAAATTCGGTGTATCAGGTTCACTTTGTTAGACTTATTCGTTGTGGGTTTAGGGTGCTGATTATGCCGGTGATCGCGATAGCTGAAGTTTTGCCCGAAGCTTTTTCGCCGCTTGATAATGTAGTCAAAGATGCAAGGGTAAAATCTGTTCTAAAAGGCTTGTTTTGGGCGTTGCCGCTATTGTTTATTTTTGGCAGTTTGTTGGTTTCTTCTGATGTGCGTTTTGCTGATTTTACGGCTGGTTTGATTGATTTTGATCTATCGACATTGTTCAGGTCTATGCTGGTTAGCGCGTTTTGGATGGCAATTACCTTAGCTATTTTGTTTGCTGCTTTGGTTTATAAAGCGCCAGAACAGAAGGTTGATGTCACTGAGCGGATACCCGTTGTTGATGGCATACAGCTGATCACCATACTGGCTTGCATTAATCTGCTCTTTTGCTGTTATATCGCCATTCAGTTCACCTATTTTTTTGGTGGTGATGCTTTGGTGCACAATACCTCAGGTTTGACTTATTCAGCGTACGCTCGCAATGGTTTTTGGGATTTGGTTTTAGTGGCCATGATGGCTTTGCCGTTGTTGTATTTGGCAGATTGGATGCAACGAAATGAACCAGAAAAAACACAAAGCCTATTTAGAAAACTGGCTTTGTTCACTGTGGTCGCTATTTTCATCATGGAAGGTTCGGCGGCTCACCGTATGTACATTTACGTGCGCGAATACCAACTCACCGAGCTGCGCTTTTATTCAACTTGGTATATGTGTTTTATTGTTAGTGCGCTCATCACGTTTGTTGCCACTGTGCTTAAAGGCAAGCGTGAGTTGTTCATTGTTAGCACCGCATTTTGTGCGCTCGGATTTATCGCTTTGCTAAACCTAGTCAACCCAGACGCGATAATTGTCAGCCGAAACTTGGCTCAAATGGAGCAGGGCCGAAGTATTGATCAACACTACTTGGCCAGATTGAGCCGCGATGCCTACCCCAACATAGTGCAATATGCACAGGAAAATCCTAAGGCCAAAATTTGCTTTATGGTGCTTGAGGGGGGAGGAGATCTTGATTTGGCTTGGCAATCTTGGACGTGGTCAAATTACCGCGCTGTTGAGTTGTGGCATGAGTCACCTGCGGTTAAGCGGTGTATTGCAAACAAAGGGAATGTGAAAGAGTATCGTGATGATGTGGGGCGTTGATGGGTAAACGATTCGGCTGTAGTCTAATTCTGCATGGTTAGTGAAAGATAAAAATGAAAATCGTAATACTTAGTGATATAGTTTAAACCCTAACTAGAGGTATATATGCGTATCTTTAAAGTAAGATGGTTCAATAAGTGGTCTTTAAAGGAAGGGCTAGTTGATGAAGCCTTAAAAGCCATTGTGCTCGAAATCGAACAGGGGCTGGTAGATGCCGATTTGGGCGGTAATCTTTATAAAAAACGGGTGGCAATTGCAGGACAAGGTAAAAGTGGCGGACGAAGAACTATTTTGACATTTAAGGTCGGTAAAAATATCTTCTTCTTATTTGGCTTTTCGAAGAATGAGCAGGACAATATTAATGCAAAAGAACTCAAAGTATTGAAACGCATGGCAAAAGAATTACTAGGCTATAATGAGAAACAGCTAACACAGGCCCTTGAAACCGGCAGTTTAACAGAGGTTTAATAATATGAGTAACATCCTAGAAGCAATGCACGAAACTGCGAAAGATCTTACTTCGGCAGGCGTGATGGATGTACAGACGTTGCGAGAGTTTGACGTACTATGCCTCCCGGAAGTTGAGGTGTATGACGCTGCAAACATTAAACAAATAAGAGAAAAAACGCGTGTTAGTCAGGCTGTGTTTGCCGCGTATTTAAATACCAGCCCATCCACTGTTAAACAATGGGAACAAGGTGGTAAACGACCACGAGGTACTTCCCTGAAGTTGCTAAACTTGGTTGCTCACAAAGGACTCGAAGCGCTTTCTTATTAGGGGTTTTTGAACGTAAAAAAGAAAAAGCACACTTAACAGGCATTAAGTGTGCTGCATATATTATTCCGACTCGTCTTCTTCTACATCTGCATTTTTGTCTTTAATCGATTTATGACCCGGCTTGGCTAAAATCTCCAAATAAAAGGAGGTCAATTCGAGTTTTACAACTTCATCAATAGACTTGTTAATCTCACTGATGCGCAAAGCTGTGGCGGTATCTTCTGCGTGACCAAATCGGCAATCAAAATCCCAAAAGTCTATTCCTTTTGGTACGTGTTTGTTGCGCTCGCGCTTAATGTATTTTTTTACTTCATGCTTTATCGCTTCAACAACTCGGGCGACAGGGAGTTTGGGGTGAGTTAGTGCAAATGTTTTTTTCAATGTGGATCCTAATCTATGGTCTTACGACACGGCAGTCTAAAGGCCGAGGATGGGCACCATATCTGGGCATTGCCACAGAGTCAAGAAAAAACCATTAAACCCACTATAGCAGCGTCCTTGCTGCACAGTCGTTAATTAAGGACAAACGCTACTGATATTGGCAAATACATCATTAATAGTGCTAATGAAGCCCAAGCCGCCGCCGTCAGTTAATTGGGTGATGATAACCTCAGGTAGGATAATGCTGGTGTGGCCACCGTAACCTGACATCATAGGCACTTGAGTCGATGCGCCGCAGCTGCTCATGTTGGTTGCTGCACCCACATGGTAACGCCAAAAGCCATTGTCGTAGTTGAAGTTGTTCAGGTTTGCATCCAAACCTTGGCTGTTACCGCTCAATACTTCGCTAACCATGGTTGGGTCTAATTGACCGCCGCTGTCGCCTTCGTCACGAATGTATTGGTTGATGCGAACTACATCGTTTAATGTTACCGACAAACCATATCCGCCCCAAGCGTCTTGGGTGTCTGTGGTGCGTTGAATGCCGCGCATGTAATGGCTTAGGCCCATGGCATTGTACAGTGGTACCAAAATGTCGTTGAATGCTTCGGCGTTGCCACCAAGTTTATTGTTAGCGAATTTTGATGCTGCATAACCAACTAGCTCGGTGTCGGTAGTGTGATAAACCACTTTGCTGCCGGGTGCTACTTGCTTAGGCCAGCCGTTACAAGAAAAGTCAGCACGGGCAGCGCGAGTAGTTGGTATAAAGAAACCATTTACAATCGCAGAACCACCTTCATCGACCTCAAAACTTATGAGCAATTGTTAGAGCAGCAGCTGTAGAAGTTTTATTCACTTTTGGCTTTTAAGAACTTGCTGTTATCTGCCTGATATCGTTTGTCATAATTCGTAGGATTGTGCCGACGCACCTGATAAAATCAGGTTTACAATTCGCCTGTTTCAGTTTGATATTATAAGGTTCTATCCATGACTGACGATTTACCCTTGGCATTATTTACTTCTTCAAACGGTAAAATTCAGCTGCAAGTTCGCTTGCAGGACGAAACACTCTGGATTACGCAACGTCAGCTGGCTGAATTATTTGGCAAAACACCACCAACAATAAATGAGCACCTGAAAAATATCTTTAATGAAGGTGAATTGGCACCCGAAGCAACCATTCGGAAATTCCGAATGGTTGCTCGGGAGGGCACGCGAACCGTAGAGCGGCTGTTAGATCATTGCCGAATACAAAGTAAGAGTGATTTTGATCTCTTTATTGAACAAACCGAACAGTTCAGTGCGAAAAAATAAATAAAAGTTACGGATATCCTTTGAATGTCGTGCTGCGCCTGAACGGTCGAAAACCATCAGACGCCACTCCATTCTTTATCACTCAAACACCTCACCAAAAATATCCTTCAACAAACTCACTTTATTGGTCTCTCTAGGCGTTTTTTTATTCACCATCGACAAGTTAAATTGATAATTGAGCGTGGCGGGTTTTATGATCTGAATGTCGCCATTGTTGAGTTCTTTTTGAATGTTACTTTGTGGCAGGTAGCCGATATAACGGCCTGATAATATCATGGTTTTTCGGGTATCAAACTGATAAGACTTGGCGGCCAAATTCAGTTGTTCGAGTAACGCTAAGTGTTGCCTCTGCTGCACTAAAACCGCCATGTTCAACCACTGATTTAAAAATACGCAACAATCGCAAATCATATTCGGCGACTGGTTTTGGAATGATTGATGATTTACTCATAAGGTTTACCATTGTCAAACTTAAGGTTGAATGTTTTGTATTTAACCCAAGTTTGATTTGTTATTCAATAGAGTAGAAAATCAACGTCACTTATTTTGAAGAATCGGAGCACACGTGAAGGCGATAGCCAATAACAAAGCGGATGAACCAATACAAAGCAGTTTGATTAAACCGCTTTCTTACATTAACGGCCGTTGGCATAGTAATGAAGCCGATTTTGCTGTGACTAATCCCGCCACAGGCGAGCGAATTGCTCGGGTGAGCAATGCAGGTGTGGCCGAAACTAGGTTGGCCGTTGATGCCGCAAAAAAAGCGTTTAAAAGTTGGTCGGCTAAACCTGCCAATGAACGGGCGGCTTTAATGCGAGCATGGTTCAATTTAATGATGTTGCATCAAGATGAATTGGCGCAAATATTAACGCTTGAACAAGGCAAACCACTGGCTGAGGCCAAAGGCGAAATCGCATATGGTGCCAGTTTTATTGATTGGTTTGCTGAGGAAGGCAAGCGGGTTTATGGCGATACCATTGCCGCGGCCTCGCCAGATAAACGCATTATCGTGATTAAGCAACCGATTGGTGTGGTTGCAGCTGTTACACCTTGGAATTTTCCCAATGCCATGATCGCCCGAAAAGCCGCAGCTGCACTGGCCGCTGGATGCACTTTTGTGGTGCGGCCATCAGAGCTGACACCGCTGTCGGCACTGGCTATGGCAGAGCTTGCCGAGCGAGCGGGTATTCCGGCTGGCGTATTTAATGTAGTCGTTGGTACCGATGCCAAAGGTATGGGCGAGGTGCTTACTACGCACCCAGATATTGCAAAATTTAGTTTTACTGGTTCAACGGCTGTAGGCAAAATATTGACCTCGCAGTGCGCGACTACAGTGAAAAAAGTGTCGATGGAATTGGGTGGCAATGCGCCGTTTATTGTGTTTGACGATGCCGACATTAACGCTGCCGTGCAAGGTGCCGTAGCCTCGAAATATCGCAATGCCGGACAAACCTGTGTTTGCACCAATCGTATTTTTGTTCAGCAACCCGTACTCGAAGCCTTTACCGAACAATATGTTGCTTTGGTGGCGGAGTTATCGGTTGGCAACGGTATGACACAAGGCGTCAATGTTGGGCCAATGATTTCAACCGCTGCGGTAGATGGCGTGGCGGCTTTGGTTGAAGAGTCGGTGGCGCAGGGGGCCAAAATTGCTTTGGGCGGTCAGCGTGATAGTGTCGGTGAGCACTTCTATCAGCCAACTGTTTTAACTGGCGTTAGCAACGATATGTCAGTGGCCCGTAATGAGATTTTTGGTCCTGTCTCACCCATCATCGCTTTTACCGACGAAGCACAGGTGATTGATATGGCTAACGACACTGAGTATGGCTTGGCTGCTTATTTTTATACACGAGATATTGGCCGCATTTGGCGGGTCGGCGAAGCACTCGAATACGGCATGGTGGGCATTAACGAAGGCATTATTTCTAATGTTGCCGCCCCTTTTGGTGGGGTAAAACACTCAGGTAATGGCCGCGAAGGCTCTAAATATGGGTTAGACGATTACCTTGAAGTTAAGTATTTGTGTATGGGAGGGTTAGCTTAAAAAAATTTTGGCGAAGTTGAGCGGCGGGATAAACATCGAACTACATTTTTGCTAGTTCGATGTCTTGATGAAGATTTTTGGTGTAAATATTTCATGTCATTAATTTTAGTAGCGTCTAGCGAATTGATTTAGCCTGATGGGAAAGTGAGAATCGGCTGTTGGACTCTAATTTGCGCCGTATGTTCATAGAGTTTGGATTGACCGCTGATTTTGAACTTCATCGTATAGTCGTAAACTCTATCTTGTGCGTTCGATGAAACCGAAGCACCCCACCATAACCCTTGGTTAATATAGCTCGGCGAATTAAAACGGTCTGCAACCATGATGGATTGTTCTACCGCTTCACCGCACAGGTCGACGAATTCGAGTGTTGGTGCCTTAAAATTGTAAGTCAGCCCGGTGGCTAACCAGCACAACACTTGGCTGCTCTGAACAAAGGTCACCAGATTGGGCTTGCCTTGATTTATTGACCCTGCATATTTGTTGTTGTCGTACATATATATACATTCTGACATTGGATTGCCATTCACCACGGCAACGGTATCAACTATTGCGATCACGACTAATTGTCCCATCATTCATCTCCTGTATTTATGCTTGTTACGTTTTTACCAATCACATAAATTTGCGCAAAGCTGGTCATCCACATGATTTTACCCACCATGTTTACCTGAAGTTGATATTGATAATAACCGGGTTCGGTTGCGTTCATTATAGCGGCCCAATAGGTTGTGTCGGGAGAGCCATAAAGCTTCGATTGTGAAACGGGTTCGTCTTTAGCGTTGGTGATTAGTCGATGGTTTTTGTACCAACGGATACCCGACACAAAGGCGTCTGTTTGCAGGTTTATCGGGTATGTTTTCCAGTTGAGTACTTGCCCTGTAAAAACACCAGTGCAAGGGCTATCGGTGCCTTCATTGGTGCAGAATTCGCTGTTGGCATTGCCAGCGATAAAAAGGTGCCCATCGAAAGTTCTTTCTGCTAGCACCGCTGCGCTATCAACAAGGCCAATAATATTCAGTTGAGGCGTCATTTTGTCTCTCCAGCGCATTCGTTGGCGGGGGCAACTAACAGTGTGGGCATGCTAGTTAATGTCATGGGGACTGCTTGAACTTCATAATTGAGTTCGTATTCATACAATCCTTTGGCGTCATCACTGACAGTGCCAATCCACCAATTGAGCATTTTTTCATACCTCAGACTAATGGCCTGCGTGATTGAACCGGTGATTGAATTGAGCATGAGATTGGTTTCTATTTCCATTTGACCAGCACCTGCAACCCAAATTAAAACATCGCCCTGTTGAGCATGGGTTTGTAGTTGGTTGGTGCCCTGATTGGTTGAAATACCAAAATTGTCGTCCATCAGGTAAGTGTTTTCATTGATTTTGCCATCGACTAGTGAGCCCATGACATCCATCACCGTTGTAATGTAAATTTTTTTACCCGGGGTTTGAAGCTCAGGGATACCGGCCATAATATCCGATAGATGCTGTTGCATAACTGCCGCCTTTAATTGGTTAGTCACAGACTTTAGATTTACCTGTGGTGAGACCAATATAGTCAGGGGTTAGTGGTTTGTCACTATTTTGAGTGGTGGGGGAAGGGGATAGTTTGCTTTTTAAAGGCGCACATAAATATGTGAGCTACAGGGAGGTGTTTAGATGGGATATAGCGAGCTGGCGCTTGTTTCAACAAAAAAGGGCAATCATTGTGATTGCCCTTTATAGTTTTGTTTTATGCAAATCACTGCATCAAAGGCTGGTCATCAACATTAAAATCGAACCCTTCGATTTTGGCATCTCCAATTAATTGTGTGATGTATTGGGTGATGGCTTTGCGGCGTACTTTCTCATCTAAATACTGTTTTATCTTTTGACTGACGTGTTCAAAGCCCAGCGCTTTACCGGGGATTTTGCGAGTGATTTCGGTGATGTGATAGCCGTATCTGCTTTCAACTGGGTAGTCGATTAAGCCTTCATCTGCTGCCAATAAAACCTTTTCAAACTCGGGTACTGTTTGTCCTTTGCTAAGCTGACCTAAGTTGCCGCCTTGTTCTTTTGACGGGCAGGCCGATTGTTTAACCAGTTCGTCAAAACAGCTTGGGTCTGATTTGAGTCTTTCAATTAGTTGTTCGGCAAGTTCGAACATTTGGTCTCTGGCTTGTGAGTCTTTTGGGTCGGCGTCAAGCAATATGTGACGTGCTTCTACTATGGTGCCGCTGTTGAATTTGTCTTTGTTACCAGCAAAGTAATGTTCGCATTCTTCATCGGTTGCCCTTGGAATCGCGACTTCTTTGGCGATTAAATCTTCGAGTGTTTTTTCTTCTTCGGCAGGTGTGGTTTTGCCTGTTGGCCACTCAATGCCGATTGTTTTGGCCCGTTGGGCGAATAGTTCGCCGATGATCAGTGATTCGGCTGCTTTGACTTGTGCTGCCCGTTTGGTTTCGGCAGGGTGATATTGCATTTCGGTGGCAATCGCGTCTTCGGTTATTGGGGTGTTGTTTACCGTTATCATCGGGTATTCCTCTTTAGTATTGGGTAATCACGGGGGATTACCCCTACGGTGTTCTTGGTAATCACGGGGGATTACCCTTACGGTGTTCTTGGTAATCACGGGGATTGCCCTTACGACATTACTCGTAGGGGCAGACCCCTGTGTCTGCCCTTTTTTCTATTTCGTGCGAACTACCTGATAGTTACGAGCGAAGTATTTAACTGGCACGCTCCATACATGAACTAATCGGCTGAATGGGAAGACAACAAACAAGCACATTCCGAAGAACACGTGTAATTTGTATATCAGTCCTACACCCGAGATAGCTTGTGCAGCTGCTGCGCCGTCAAGGATAACCAGATTTTGTGCCCAGCTCATCAGTAATAACATTTCTGAACCATCTAAGTGTTGGAACGAAAAGAAGATGCTGATAAGACCCAAGATTAATTGCACGTACAGCATAACCAAAATCAAGATATCCATGGTGCTGCTGGTGGCACGAACCCTAGGGTTAGTTAGGCGACGCTTAAGTAATATGGTTAAGCCGTAAAAACACAGCAAACCGAATACGCCACCTAGGCCCATCGCGATTTTTTGTTTGAATGCGGCAGTTATGCCCAAAAAGTCCCAAACTTGGTGTGGTGTTAACAAACCCACAAAGTGACCCATTAATACCATGATGATACCAATGTGAAAGGCTCTGCTGCCCTGTTTTAGCGCTTTGCCTTCAAGCATTTGGCTTGAACCTGTTTTCCAGGTGTATTGGTCGCGGTCATATCGAATGAGGCTGCCCACCACAAATACGGCCAGTGCAATGTAGGGATAAATCCCAAAGAGTAAGTTGTCTAAGTAAGTCATTTTTTTTCTCCTTAAACCCGATTTTGCGTTTGTGTTGAGTTAAGGGCAGCGTCTTTTATCGCTGCATCAACCCACTGAATTGGTACTTCTTCGGCTTTGCTTTGTTCTTCGCTCGGACGATTGGTACTGGTAGGACAGCCGCCGTTGGTGGCGTCACCACCAAACGTAATGGCTTCTTCTTCCCAAACTTTGTCGAGTGCTTCGTTGGTGTCATCGCGTACTTCTTTGGCGACTTGGCTATGCACTTCGGTTAAATCTAGTTCAACACCCGATAGCTCAATCAAGGCGCTGAATAAGCATTCGTAGTCCATTTCACGCTTTTTAAGGCGTGAGGCCAACAAACCAAAGATGTGTGCAACATCTTGTAGCCAACCTTTGGCGTTTTCGTCACCTTGGGTTGATAAAAACTCCAAATACAGCGGAATGTGGTCGGGCAATTCGTTAACGCCGATGTCTAATCCCGCTTCTTTGTAGGTGTTTAGCAAGTTAACCATGGCTTGGCCACGGTCACGCGATTCGCCATGCACATGTTCAAACAGCAACAATGATAAGGTGCGGCCTCGTTCGAACGAACCATCGTACTCAGATTGCCAATCGAGCAAATCCATTTTGGTGTGGTTGGCGACAAATGATAAAACTTGCTGCTTAGCCGATTCGCTAAGCAGTTTGTCTTGTTCAACCATGGTGTTGATTTGGTCAACGTTCTCGTAAATGTTTTCGGTTGGGTAATCAATCAAGATGCCCAGTAATTTTAATATTCTCATGACTGCGCTCCTTAATCTGTAACTTCTACAGGGATGACTTGACGGACTGTTTGTTCTTTACCACCAAACAAGTTGACCGGGTCAGTGCCTGTGCTACAACCATTGCCAAAGCTAAATCCGCAACCACCTTTGGTGTCGTAGGCATTTTCAGCATAAGCGGTGTGACTGGTTGGCACGACAAAACGGTCTTCGTAATTGGCGATAGCCATGTAGCGATACATTTCTTCGACCTGAATTGAAGTTAAACCGACTTGTTTAAGCACGTCTAAATCTTCTACGCCGTCGACCTGTTGTGAGCGTTTGAATGCTCGCATGGCGGTCATTTTTTCAAGCGCGCTGATCACTGGGCCTTCGTCGCCTGCACTTAACATGTTAGCTAGGTATTTGATTGGAATACGCAGCGATTTAAAATCTGGAATTTCGCCACGTTTGTCAACATAACCCGCTTCAACAGCCGATTGTACTGGGCTCAGTGGTGGCACATACCAAACCATGGGTAACGTACGGTATTCAGGGTGTAACGGTAACGCTATTTTCCAATCCATCGCCATTTTGTAAACTGGAGATTCGGCAGCAGCGGTGATCCATGCCTCTGGAATACCTTCTTTACGCGCCTCGGCAATGACTGCCGGGTCGTTAGGGTCGAGGAATATGTCGCACTGCGCTTTGTACAAATCTTTTTCGTTTGGAACGCTTGCTGCTTCTTCGATTCGGTCGGCGTCATAAAACAACACGCCAAGGTAGCGAATTCGACCTACGCAAGTTTCGGCGCATACCGTTGGTTGGCCTGCTTCGATTCGGGGGTAGCAGAAAATACATTTTTCTGATTTGCCTGATTTCCAGTTGTAGTAAATCTTTTTGTACGGGCAAGCACTAACACACATTCTCCAACCACGACATTTGTCTTGGTCAATCAATACTATGCCGTCTTCTTCACGTTTGTAGATTGAACCACTTGGGCAAGCTGCAACACATGCCGGGTTCAAGCAATGCTCGCACAATCGCGGCATATACATCATGAAGGTTTTTTCGAACTGGCCGTATATGTCGGCTTGAATGTTGTCGAAGTTTTTGTCTTTACGACGCTTCGAGAACTCACTGCCCAAAATTTCTTCCCAGTTAGGACCCCAGTTGATTTTCTCCATACGCTGGCCTGTGATAAGCGAGCGTGGTCTGGCTACTGGCTGATGTTTGCTTTCTTTGGCTGTGTGCAGGTGCTGGTAGTCAAAGTCAAACGGTTCGTAATAGTCGTCGATTTCTGGCAAATCTGGGTTCGAGAATATGTTGGCTAATACGCGGCGTTTAGAGCCAATACCTAGCTCGATTTTGCCGTTGCTTTTACGCTGCCAACCGCCATTCCATTTGTCTTGGTTTTCCCATTCTTTAGGGAAACCAACACCGGGTTTTGATTCAACGTTGTTGAACCAAGCGTATTCGACCCCCTCGCGGGAGGTCCATACGTTTTTACAAGTGATTGAGCAGGTATGACAACCGATACATTTATCAAGGTTTAATACCATGCCGATTTGTGCACGAAGTTTCATATTCTATTCCTCCAACCAGTCGACTTTGTTCATTTTGCGTACCACAACGAATTCGTCACGGTTACAGCCCACGGTGCCATAGTAGTTAAAGCCGTATGATTGTTGGGCGTAGCCGCCAATCATGTGGGTGGGTTTGAGTACCGCTCGGGTTACCGAGTTGTGTATACCGCCACGGGTTTGGGTGGTTTCTGCACCTGGCACGTTTACGTTTCTTTCTTGTGCGTGGTACATCATGCTCATGCCCTCTGGCACTCGCTGTGAAACCACGGCACGGGCTGCGATGGCGCCGTTGATGTTGAAGATTTCAATCCAGTCGTTGTCTTCAATACCGGCTTTGGTGGCATCAACTTCTGATATCCACACGATTGGGCCGCCACGCGAGAGGGTCAGCATTAATAGGTTGTCGGAGTAGGTGCTGTGAATGCCCCATTTTTGGTGTGGGGTGATCCAGTTCAGTACTATCTCTTTGTTGCCGTTGGGCTTTTTATCTTTGATCTCTTGTGTGGTTTTGGTGTTAATTGGCGGCTTGTAGCTCACCATGTTTTCACCAAAGTCACGCATCCATTCATGATCTTGATAGAACTGTTGACGACCTGTCACTGTACGCCATGGTATTTGCTCATGTACGTTGGTGTAACCGGCGTTGTACGACACATGTTCATCTTCAAGACCTGACCAAGTTGGCGAAGAAATGATCTTGCGCGGTTGGGCTTGAATGTCTTTGAAACGAATTTTCTCGTCTTCTTTAGGTTTGGCCAAGTGGGTATGGTCAATACCTGTAAACTCGCCTAGTGCTTCCCAAGCTTTTACCGCTACTGCGCCGTTGGTCTCGGGTGCTAGTGATAAAATCACTTCGCAAGCATCAATTGCCGATTCAATTTTTGGTCGACCTTTGTTTGCGCCTTCCTCGGTGTGGGTGTAATTGAGTTTACCCAAAAATTCAACTTCTTCTTTGGTGTCCCAGCTAATACCTTTGCCGCCATTGCCTTGTTCTTCAAGCAATGGACCAAGCGAGGTGAAGCGCTTGTAGGTGTTAGGGTAATCACGTGTTACTTCAACAAGTTGCGGTGCAGTAACGCCCGGGATTAAATCACATTCGCCTTTCCACCAAGCTTTAACACCAAATGGCTGAGCGATTTCTGCCGGGGTGTCGTGCAAGATTGGCACGGTGACCAAATCTTTTTCGATGCCCAAATGGCCTTCACATGCTGACGAGAAGCTTTTGGCGATGCCTTTGAAAATATCCCAGTCAGAGCGCGCTTCCCATACCGGGTCGATGGCTTTTGACAGTGGGTGAATAAACGGATGCATGTCCGAGGTATTCATATCGTCTTTTTCGTACCATGTGGCGGTTGGCAAGACTATGTCGGAATACAAACAGGTGGTCGACATTCTGAAATCAAGTGTCACCAACAGGTCGAGTTTGCCCTCGGCTGCTTTGTCGTTCCAAATCACATCTTCAGGTTTTGGTCCGTCTGATTCACCTAAATCTTTGCCTTGTAAACCGTGCTTGGTGCCGAGCAAATGGCGCAACATGTATTCGTGGCCTTTACCCGATGACCCCAATAGGTTTGAACGCCAAATAAACATGTTTCTTGGGAAGTTCTTCGGGTTACCTGGGTCTTCACAAGCAAACTTCAAATCGCCGCTTTTAAGCTGCTGTACAGCATAATCTTTTGGCGTCATGCCGGCTTTGGCTGCGTCTTTGGTCAGCTCTAACGGGTTCATGCCAAACTGTGGTGCTGAGGGTAACCAGCCCATTTTTTCGGCGCGCACGTTGTAATCTAAGATGCTGCCGGTCCAGTTTTTCTTGTTGGCCAGTGGTGACAATACTTCGGTCATTTCGAGTTTTTCGTAACGCCATTGGTCAGAATGGTTATAGAAGAACGACGTGCCGTTCATGTGACGTGGTGGCTTTTGCCAATCCAAACCAAAGGCCAGTGGCTGCCAACCGGTTTGTGGACGCAGTTTTTCTTGTCCAACGTAATGTGCCCAGCCGCCGCCACTTTGACCAACACAACCACACATCATTAGCATGTTGATAAGGCCACGATAGCTCATGTCCATGTGGTACCAGTGGTTTAGTGCTGCGCCTACGATGATCATTGAACGACCACGGGTTTTGTCAGCAGTACCAGCGAATTCGCGAGCCACTTTAATTACGTCAAAACGGCTTACGCCTGTTACTTGTTCTTGCCAAGCTGGGGTGTATGGAATGTCGTCGTCGTAACTGGTAGCAACATTGTCGCCGCCAAGGCCGCCGTCTACGCCGTAGTTCGCTACGGTTAAATCAAATACGCTGGCAACTAGTGCTTCGGTGCCATCTGCCAAGGTGATTTTCTTCACTGGCATTTTGCGCATTAATACATCGTCGTGTTTGGTGTGGGCAAAATAGCCGTATTCGTGCTCTGCACCGCCAAAGTAAGGGAAGGCGACTTCTACGACTTCGTCATGATTTTCTATCATGCTCAGACCGAGTTTCACTTCGTCGCCGCTGGTGCCGTCGAGTTGGCGAATGTTCCATTTGCCTTTTTCGCCCCAGCGATAACCGACAGAGCCGGTAGGGGAAACCAATTCGCCATTGTTTTCGTTGATGGCGACTGTTTTCCAGTCTGGGTTGTTTTCTTGGCCAAGGCTACCGTCTAAATCAGACGCTCTTAAGAAGCGGCCTTGTTGTAGGCGACCATCGACGTTATCGAGGATAACCAGCATTGGGAAATCGGTGGTGGTACGTACGTATTCTCTAAAGTATTCACTTGGGTTATCAACGTGGAATTCTTTTAAGATGACGTGGCCAAAGGCCATTGCTAGTGCAGCATCGGTGCCTTGCTTAGGTGCCATCCACAAATCAGACAGTTTTGAGGCTTCTGAATAATCTGAGGTGATAACCACAGATTTGGTGCCTTTATATCTGACTTCGGTCAAAAAGTGGGCATCTGGAGTACGGGTTTGTGGCACGTTAGAGCCCCAAACAATGATGTAGTTTGAGTTAAACCAATCGGCAGATTCTGGTACATCGGTTTGCTCGCCCCAAATTTGTGGTGAGGCTGGTGGTAAATCGCAATACCAATCGTAGAAGCTTAAACAGTGACCGCCCATTAATGATAGGTAGCGAGCACCGGCAGCGTACGACACCATAGACATAGCTGGAATTGGCGAGAAGCCGACAACTCTGTCTGGGCCATAGGTTTTGGTGGTATA
>CALKGI010000065.1 GCA_938085045.1 uncultured Alteromonadaceae bacterium | reverse complement strand
TTACCTGTGGGTTCGTCGGCAAGTATCAGTTTAGGGTCGTTTACTAACGCTCTGGCAATGGCCACTCGCTGCTGCTGACCGCCAGAAAGCGCTGAGGGAAAATGCTTTAAACGATGTGACATATCAACTTGCGCCAATACTTCTCGTGCCCGCTCTATGGCTTCTTTGCCCGGATAATTGTCTTGATAGGTTAGCGGTAAAATCACATTTTCTTCGACACTTAGGTCGCTAATGAGGTTAAACGACTGAAATACAAAGCCAATATTCTCGCATCGTGCGGTTGCTCGCTCGTCGCGGGTAAGGTTTGAAACATCGTGACCCGACAGCTTATATAGTCCAGCAGATGGTGTGTCTAACATGCCAAGAATTGACAGTAAAGTTGACTTACCACAGCCTGATGGGCCGTTGATGGCGATGTATTCGCCTTGTTCAATCGTTAAATTAATGCCTGATAGCGCGAGGGTTTTTAGCTCGTCGCCTTGAAAAGTTTTGTCGATTCCGTTGAGTTCAATTATGTTCATGACTTTTCCCTAGTTGCTTAAGAATATTTGTGAGTTCTGACCGAAGCCGTCGGTTTTTGACACTATAATGCGGTCGCCGGGCTGCAACCCTGCGGTAATTTCTATGTTGTTAATTGAGCTTTGGCCAAACTTAACATCAATGGCATCTGCCAGGTTGCCCTGTTTGTTGATTTTAAACACTCGGGCTGTTTGATGGTCTAGCGCATAGTGAGGTTTTTTCACATATAAGGTGTTGTCTTTATTGGTGATTTGTATCACCCCTTCAATCGAAAGTTCTGGCCGGGCTTCGCTGGGCATTTGTCCTTGTAGTTCAACTTCAACAGCGACCATGCCTTTAATTACCTGTGGGTCGATGCGGGTTACAAGGCCGCTGATTTGCGATTTACGAGTGTCAATTTGCACTGTTTGACCCAGTTCAACATCTTTAATTTGTAGTTCTTGAATATTGATTTGTGCGATTAATAAACCCGGGTCGGCGAGTTTGCCAATGCTGCCTCCCATTAAAATATTCTGCCCGAGCGCTAAATCCATGCTTTGTAAAACGCCATCTTCACCGGCACGAACGATTAGGTTATCAATTTGAGTATGGGCACGTTGTAACTCATTTTGTTTATGTGTTTGCTTAACTTGATGCGCTTGCTTAAGTGCTGCCACATTAACTTTGAGTTTGGCCAGTTTCTTTTGCTGTATTTCCCAATCTAATTTGGTGCTGTCTACACGAAAGGCGCTGCGTTGATATTCGATGTCAGACACTGTGCTGTTGCCCATTTGACGCAGGCGATTTTGCGCATCTAACTCAAGTTTGTTGCCGTTGAAATCCATTTTTGCTCGTGATACCCGTGCTTCGGCGTCGAGCACTTGTGAGTCTAACGAAGCCTCTGCCGCCTGATTCTCGGCAATGAGTTGGTCGAGTGCCGATTGCGCCCCTACGGCCATTTGTGCCAGTTGAGGATTGTTCAATTTAACAATGGCTTCGCCCTTGGCGACTTTGGCTCCGGCTCGTAGGTAAATGGTTTCGACCCGGCCAGCGACACGAGAAGACAACCAAACTACCTTTTGTGGCTTTAACAGACCTACGCCCCTGACACTCACCTGAAAGTTGCCATTTTTAACCTGCGAAATACGCAATTGTTCAACAGGCACAAAAGCGGTGGCGTCACCAAAGTGGTTCTTTGCTATCACTATTGCGGCAATCATCAGCACGATCACTACAGTTATCGACAAATAACGTAAATATGGTTTCTTGTGATTGTCTATTTTGATGTCCATTGTATTGTAATCCTCTTGCTGATTTACTAGCGTGCTTTACTATTATATGTTTATAAAGCAAGGGCGATGCCAATGGCTATCTAATTGAATTTAATGGAGTTTGTGTTTTTACACAGAATGAGGTGTGTCGATTCCGACACTAAGGTTTTAAAATGATGTGTCGAAACCGATGCAGGTTTTTAAAGGCTAACCTTCAGGCATAACAAAGCTGGGCACGCCTCTCACCCAACCGGTGGCCGACTTGAGCCTCATTGGCAATATCGCCTGATAGGCTTCGCAGTTATACCAAGTCATTGCGGCCTGTTCTGATTCAAATTCTAAAACCACCAAAGACGGGCCGCCATTGCCTTCTTGAAATACGCCGCTGTGGTCAAAAACCAGCGGTTTGCCGCCGTGTTCCATCAGAATTGGCATCGCTTGTGCGACATATTCATCATACAAAGCCTGATCACTGACGGTGATGTTACAGATAAAATAAAATGCCATGGGTTGCGCCCTTTGTTTGATTGATTCTTTGTTTGAGGATAGCTTATTCCAAAGCAAATAATAGAGGCGTTAATCGATGGTCATGAATGAAGCAGCGCTCATTGAGCGCGATTTAAACCGGGATGTATGGCAAGAAATGCTAGATGCCGTGCTCGATATTAAAGAGGGCCGTTTTTCTGAACTTTCAATATTGGACATATTGGAAGAGGACGAATAACAATGATACTGATTTTTAAATCCTGAATCTGTTACGCAATCCCAAACCAATCAAAAACAAGAAAATAATCGACAGCACACTGTGAAACACCGTGACCACGTTCACCCAAGCTGCCGGTTTATAACCAAATAACACTTTGCTACTTCGCTCTTTCAGTTTTCGAGCATCGGCAATGACAGGAATACTATTCACCGCTGTAAAAACAATTGCGTGACCGACAGTGTCGAGTAGTGACGCTTTGGTTCTTGGTACACCTGCGGTAAAGAGCGTGGCGACAACAACGAATATAAGACAAAATGCGGCGAATGGTCTGCCTATGCTTTGGCCGTAATTGCTCAGTATTGAGAATGCCCCGTCGAGTAGCGATGGAAACACACCTTTTTCAATCCAGCGTTTTGCACGCATTTCGTCAGCATGAAACCTTAAGGCCAATTCGTGATCTTTGTTGTTTTCTGCAATCTCTTTGAGGCGTCTTAATCGGCCTGCATCATCTATGTCATTAGCTTTTTTGAGTAGGTGATTGCCTGTTCTGGTTGGGTTGCAGGCGACACCGTCTAATGCGACTTGATTGGCTAGTTTGGTGTTGGTTAAATCCAGTACGCAATTGAGTTTTAGGTTAGTTAAATCTAGTGAGCTTTCGAATGTTGCGTGTTTGAATGAGAGCCATTCAATAGCGTTGGTGTTGGTTACACTATCCAGTGAAACGCTGCCGCTGAATTTTACGTATCTGAAATCGTATTCGCCTTTGCCAAACTCTGCATTGGCAAAGTTTGCATCGCCTTGTTCGAATGTTGATTTATAGAAATTGACGTTGCCTTCGTTAAACTTGGCGCCAGCGAAGTTTACATGGCCTTTTCCGAAGTCGACTTTGGCAAAGTTTTTATCGCCGTTTCCAAAGGATGCACCAACAAAATTAACTGGACCTTCGCCAAATGTAGCTCTTTTAAATTTGATGCTGCCTTCGTCAATTTGAACATCATAGAAATCGAGTTCGCCGTCTCCAAACGTAGCTTCTTCGAAATCAATATTACCTTTGGTTAATTGCATACCACCAAAGGCTTTAATGCCCCTGCCAAATTTGGCGCGAACAAATGAAAGTCGACCAGAACCTAATTGTGCTTCTCTAAAGCAGATATCGCCATTGTTAAAAGTTGCAAAGTCAAAGCTGATATCACCTTGACCAAATTTTGCTAACTCAAAGTCCATTGATCCTTCGCCGAATTTGATTTGCTCAAAGTTAACTTTGCCATCATCAAAATTGGCGCTGACGAAACTGATATCGCTATCAGTAAACTCGGATTCTTCAAAACTAATACGACCTTTGCCGAAGTTGGTTTCGTTAAAGGTTATATTTTTACTTTTCCAAATCGTATTTCGAAAGGCCAACTCACCTTCACCAAAACTTGCATTGGAATAATCGACCTCAGTTGTGTTTATGTGCGAACCACTAAAATTCACTTCGCCTTCTAGGATGGTGCTGTGGCTGAAATCGAGTTTGTTGCCGCCGAAAGTACACTTTATAAAATCAAGGTTTCTTTCACCAAAGGTAGTGTGATTAAAATTGACTTCACCATCGCCAAAATTGGAGTTATTGAAATTGATATAGCCGTTGCCGAAAGTAGCGTGTTTAAAGTTGATCGTTTTACTTATCCATGTAGTGTCGGAAAAATTCACTTTTCCATCACCAAAGGCCGTGCGCCCAAAGTTGGCTGTTGTGGCTGTAATGGTGGTATTGCTAAAATCAATTACGCCCGTTTTGAATACAGCATCTTCGAAAGACAGCTGTTCATGCTCGAATTTACTTTGATTGAAACTTACGTTGCCATCAGCAAATTGAGTGTCGGTAAAATTGAGGTGTTTGGTGCCAAGGCGAGCGTTTGTAAAGTCGATATTGCCCGTATCGAAAATGGCTTTGGAAAAATCAACGACTGCACCATCAAACTCAGCTGCTACGAAGGTGACATTGCCTTTAGCAAATTCGGTTCGAACAAAACTAACATCACCTTTGGTTATTTGAGCCAAATTGAAATCAATAGGCCCTTCACCAAACTTGGCTCTTTCAAAACTAGCGTTACAATTTTGCCATCGAATGCCTTTGAAACTGACGCAGCCATCGCCAAATTGGGTGTTTGTGAAGTCTGCTATTAATTTTTCTCGTGGTTCTTGAAACCCGGTAGGTTCTGGTTGTGTTAAGACAACGCTTTCAAAGCTAGTGCCGCCTAATTCGAAAATGGCATTATTGAATGAGAGGTTACCTTCTCTGATTTCTAGCTTAGTGAAATTGACATCACCTATGTTGAATTGCGTTTCATTAAAGTTGAGATCTGTGTTTTTCAATTTGCAATCTGAAAAGTCTATATCGCCTTCGCCAAAAGTCGCTTTGGAAAAATTGATCGAGTTTTGTGGTTTGTCGTTATTTAGATTGGCGTCATATCTTGTTGGTGTGCCGCCAAAGTGAGCAGATGTGAAATCGACATTACCATCGCCAAAATTGGTTTCGACGAAACTAACATCACCTGAGTTAAACCTTGCACCAGCGAAAGAGACTTTGCCTTCGCCAAATGTTGTGTTATTAAAACTGGCCGTGGCACCTGTCCATTCGGTGTTACTGAAATTAATATCCTTATCGCCAAAGTTAGTCCCTGTGAAACCCATAATTTCAGCTTGAAAGGCAACATCAGCAAAACTCACATTGCCACTGCCAAACCTACAGGCTGAGAAGCCTGTTTCTTGATCCCCGAAAGTTAAGTGGTTGAAGTTGACGTTGCCATCGCCAAACTTTGTTTTAGAAAAGTTCATATTAATGGAGGGACAGCGACTACGTGTATTTTCAGGTTTATCGAATGACAAATCTATGTTGCCTGTGTCAAAAATGGCGCGTGTAAAATCAGTACTGTCGACACCTCTTTGACGCTTGTTATAGGTGAATTCGAACTTAAAATGACCCTTATTAAACCAAGTCCTAGTAAACTTTAATTGGCTTAGCACTACATCGTTATTGATAAAGCTGATATCACCTTCACCAAAAGTTGCATCAGTGAAATCCATATCACCATAAACAACTGTTGAATTTTCAAATTTGAAGTCGCCTTCATTAAATTGTGTTCTTTTAAAATTGAGCAATACCTTGGTATTGTCACCGCCGCTAGTAAAAGTACAGTTTGTGAATTCGATGTTGCCTGTGCCAAAAGATGCATCAGTAAAGTTAATAGAGCCAAATTTTAAGTGAGCAAATCTTATATTTTGTGAGCCAAATTTGGAGCCAACAAAACTCAAGGTTCTGTTTGCCATATCAATTTTGCTGAAATCAACTGTGGACTGACGGAAGTCGACACCGGAAATATCAAGATCAGTACGGTGATTGTAACCGTAATAACTTCTCAGGGTTACTTTGGAGAAATTAATATTACCACTAGGGAATTTAAAACCAATAAAAGAGACCGTTTCTATATTATTCTCCTTTAAATTGGTTCTTAAGTATGAAGAACCAAAATCAATATCAGCATCTGGATGCTCTTTAACCCAAGCATTCCAAGCATCTTTACCTTGTTCGAATAATTCGGTGAGTTCACTACCAAGCAGGGTAACTTTTTCTGGAGAGTTGGCTATGTCGTTTTCAATAATCATTGCAAGTAGATATTAGTTATTATTGGAAAATAGTGTACCTTAAGATCTCAAGGATTACCTGTTAAATTTACCGTTATTTTATTACCCCAAACCTTTGATGTTTCGCCGTAGGGTGCGCCGTGCGCACCGTTAGAATTGGAATGACGTTAAATCAGTTTTTCACGTTGTGTAAGGTTATTGATAGGTGGGTTTGTTGCAGGCGATGGGTTGACGGTGCGCATGGCGCACCCTACGGGTTTATTATATCTTTCAATGGGTTGTGTATGTTAGGGCAATCACGGGGGATTGCCCCTACGATTGCCCAACGGATGCGAATCTAACTCAAACCCACTCTTTGGGAGAAAGATAGTTCTCATACAAATCAGCTTCGGGCGATCCGTCTTCTGGCTGGTAGTTATATTCCCATCGTGCCAGTGGCGGCATCGACATTAATATTGATTCTGTGCGGCCACCGGTTTGCAGGCCAAATAATGTGCCTCGGTCGTAGACCAGATTGAATTCGACGTAACGTCCACGGCGATAGAGTTGGAAGTCTCTTTGCTGTTCGGTGAACGGGGTGTCTTTGCGCTTTGCTATGATTGGCAGGTAGGCGTCGAGGAAACCATTGCCTACGGCTTGCATGAAGTCGAAGCTTTTGTCGAAGCCCCATTCGTTTAAATCATCAAAGAATAATCCACCTACGCCACGGGTTTCTTTGCGGTGCTTGAGGTAAAAGTAGTCGTCGCACCATTTTTTGTATTTTGGATAAACCGCTTCGCCGAATGGGTCACATAAGTCTTTAGACACTTGATGCCAGTGCACTACGTCTTCTTTTACTGGATAAAATGGGGTTAGGTCGAAGCCACCGCCGAACCACCAGATTGGGTCGTGGCCTTCTTTTTCGGCGATAAAAAATCGTACGTTGGCGTGGCTGGTTGGTATGTTGGGGTTGTTGGGATGAATAACCAACGATACGCCACACGCCTGAAAACTACGGCCTTCTAATTCTGGCCTGTGGGCCGTGGCCGAGGCAGGCATGTTGTCGCCGTGTACGTATGAATAGTTTACGCCGCCTTGTTCGATGACGTTGCCGCCTGTTAATACTCGGGTTCTACCGCCGCCGCCCGCTTCGCGTTGCCATAAGTCTTCTACGAATTTGGCGCTGCCATCGGCTTGTTCAAGGCCTTCACAGATGGTGTCTTGCAGTTTTAGTAAAAACGCTTTTACGACTTCTATATCGACATTCATGGGAATTTCCTATTCTTGACCGCTTGGGTCAATGCTGGCTAATGGCGGTAAACAATGCCGCTGAGGGCATCGATAATTTTTGACGGTTGTAAAGTGGTGTCTGGCGATCCGGGCACAATATGGCTGACTTTGTCGCCAATTTGGTCGCGTAGTGTGTCTATATCGTCGATTGCGGGTTGGCCGCTTAAATTGGCGCTGGTCGACACTAGGGGTTTGCCAAAGGCTTGGCAAAGCTGTTTAACCACAGGATGTGCGCTTACTCGTACGGCTATTGAGCTAAAATCGCCTGTTAGCCAATGTGGTGTATTTTTTGAGGCGGGCATAACCCAAGTTGTTGGGCCGGGCCAAGTGGCCTGAATGTTGGCTTTTTGTGCTGTTGTGAGCTGATTGTCGTCGATATAAGGCAAAAGTTGCTGGTAATCGGCGGCTATGAGTATCAACCCTTTACTGATGGGGCGTTGTTTGATGCCAAGCAAATTCATTACTGCTTGTTCGTTGTCGGGATCGCAACCAAGGCCAAATACGGCCTCGGTTGGGTAGGCGATCACTTCACCTTGGTGTAAATCGTTGATGATCGCCGAGTCTACTGTCATCGAGCTGCGCTTACGTCTACGACTCTGACTTCAACAATTCTTGCAATGCTGCATCTTTGGCGATTACCGCTTCAGCATTCTTTTGACGGTCTTCTTTTACGCGCTTGCGCATTGCAGGGTCGGCAACTGCCAACATTTGCGCGGCAAGGTAACCAGCATTTTTGGCACCAGCTTTACCGATGGCTACAGTTGCTACTGGTACGCCACCTGGCATCATTACGGTAGACAATAATGCATCTTGGCCTTTTAATGGGCCGCCATCGATTGGCACACCAATTACTGGCAAAGTGGTGATACCGGCAACGGCACCAGCCAAGTGAGCAGCCAAACCGGCAGCACAAATGAACACTTCACAACCACGTGCTTCAGCATCGGTAACGTAGGCATGAGTTGCAGCTGGCGTACGATGTGCAGAGGTTACTTTAACCTCGTGAGTGATATCGAATGATTTCAATACGTCCATAGTGGCGCGCATTACGGGTAAGTCTGAGTCGGATCCCATCAGGATGGCAACAAAAGGTTTGGTCATGGTTTTGGCCCTGTTTAGCGTTGTCAAAAAGAAAATCAGTTAGAGCCGCGCATTATAAGGGCAAACCGCGCAAGAATCAGCCCGCTAGATAAAAAAATAACGTGTTTTGATGGGACATTGGCATGTATTTCGTCAAAATAAGTTTTTTGTGAGCTAAATAGACAGATTTAGGTGGTAGCCGACAGCATCTTTTAGTATCTCGACCAACTCTTCGTCCATATATTGATATTCATCGGGTATGTCGAGCACATGCAGGGTTTTGTATTCGAGCAATCGGTTGAATTGGGCTTTTAGGCGGCTTTTGTGTTTGTTCTCCATGACAAAAATGACATCAGCCCAGCTGATATCTGCCGAACTAACAGTCTTTTTTGCGCGAGGACTAGTACCAGCTGAGCGTGCTGATAGTTCTGGATGCTTTCGCCACACGGTTTCGCCGGTTGGGCTACGCCATTGGTTTTTGCTGCATATAAATAGAATATTTCTCATTCGCTTACGTTATTACGTCCTTTTTTCTTGGCTCTATAAAGTGCTAAATCGGCTTCTTTTAGTGCTTGTTCAAATTGCTGTTTGCCAGTGCGGCTGGTAACACCTATCGAAATTTGTACGCTAACGGTTTTTTCTGGGGGTGGGTTACCTTTTCTGTCTTGCTTGGTTTTGCGCTGGGGCTTGCGCACCACCATGCCATAGTCGGCGATTGATTGGCGCAGTGCGTCAAGCTGGGGCAGGCACTGTTCGACGGTTTTTCGCGGGAATACAATGGTAAATTCTTCGCCACCGTATCTAAAGACTTTGCCGCCGCCTTTGACTTTGGC
This sequence comes from uncultured Alteromonadaceae bacterium, assembly GCA_938085045.1. Taxonomy (GTDB): domain Bacteria; phylum Pseudomonadota; class Gammaproteobacteria; order Enterobacterales; family Alteromonadaceae; genus JABSOG01. The sequence goes on along the minus strand of CALKGI010000065.1, from coordinate 1,017 downwards.
TAACTTGGCGGCCACCAGTTTTAATACCTGATCGCCAATGTCGTGGCCGTAGGTGTCGTTGAATTTTTTAAAGTGGTCAATGTCGAGCATTGCTACTGTGTATTTTCGGCCAAGTGACAACGCCAATTGGTTAAGCGCACGGCGCGATGCAAGGCCGGTTAAGTCATCGCGGTAGGCTAAAAAGTAGGCATCGATGATCACTATTAATAAGTGATGAATGACAAGCACACCAATTGCGGCTGTCCACGGTAAGGTTATCACTTGAAAGTGCATCAGGCACCAAACGATAAAGCCGGTCAATAAGGTGGTTAAGGTTAAGTTGCTTTGGCGTAAGCTTTGCCACAAAAGTAACAGCGCCATAATGGCCAATGGCACTTTTAATGACATAAGCGGGAGTAATGTGGTGGTTATTTGATGCTTGGGTAGCATTGGTGCTGCCATATCAACAAGCACTAACCAACCATAGGCCAGCGCACCGCATAGGGCGATGAATATTAGTCGTGCAATACCATGAACGGATATTAATCCGCGATCTTTAATCAACGCCAACAAAACCAATAGAGCACCACCGCATAGGATTAACCATTGATTGTTGGCGGTTAGCCATGTTGACCAAGGTAGGGAGTAGTCGTTGGTGACTAAAAATAACCCCCACAGCAAACACAATAGTGTCACGCGGCTGCGGTTAAATTGGGCTGAAAACAGCGCTGTGATGACGAGCACCCCATATAATAGAATGGTGATCACGTTGAGTTTGTCTTGCCACTGGGTTTGATAAATTGATTGGTAGTGGATTGTCAGCGCAAATAGAACTGTGGCACCAATAAGGCTTAAAAAGGTGGCTTTTAGCCCTAGTAATTTAGTGAACAATAATGGCTCCGGCTGGTCTGTTATTATCATTTTAACGCGTTGATTGGCCAGTTTTGATCAACCAAGGTTTTATTGCAATATGTGGTTTTGCAATATTTTCTACCAAACCTGCTAATATATATTTTATTACATTTACGTATCAGATTG
>CALKGI010000064.1 GCA_938085045.1 uncultured Alteromonadaceae bacterium | reverse complement strand
ACTAAAAATACCGATGCAGACCTGCAACTCCTTGAAGAGTTTTCTGGTTTGGGTTTGCCTACTTTGCTATTTTTCGACCCTCAATCAAAAGAACTGACTCGCCAACGAGTCACTGGGTTTATGAAAGCTGACAAATTCAATCAGCATTTATTAAGAATTTTACAGCAATAAACACCTTATCAAAACAGGCTGATATCATCAGATGTCAGCCATAAGACCACGATACAACCAATAAAAGCTCGTTTTTTACCCACTCCACTTTGTTCGATATTCACCCTAAGTACAGATAACAAAACAAGGTTCTTTTTGGTAGTGTATTGGGGTGATCCATTCTATACTTGAAACAATCTTATCAACGTACTTGTAGTTTGCTCATATATGAAATCCTATGATTTAAGGGATCTGGATCGCTTAGTCAGCCTGACATGTCAAAAAAACTTCGAAACACTGCAACGGGCGTTTGCCAGTGTTGTGACGGAGCTTATGGGTGACAAAATTTTTCGTTTGTATTTGAACAAAGAACTCGATGAAGGCGTTGAGCCCGAATTTGTACTCATTGGCGCATCATGCGCAAACTTAAGTAAAGAAACCCGCCAATCTGATAAACTACAATTATCTCAATTCATCAGCAACGATCACGATGATGTGAGCGAAGATAGCCAAGACGAAAATATTCTACTACCTATACTTCACGGTCACCATGTCTATGGCTCGCTTATCATTGAACACGGTATCGACTTTTACGCCGAAATGCATTCCAACGTGATTTTGTCGGCCATCACTATATTTTCTAACCAAATGTCGCTGCTACAAAACTCTTCTCAAGACGCACTGACCGGACTGTTTAACCGCTATATGCTTGATAACGCCATGGAACATATTCTTTCGGTCAGTCAAGCCAGACGCGAAGGCGACAACCATGATCACCAATGGTGCCTGGCAATGCTTGATATCGATCATTTCAAAGCCGTTAACGATACCTATGGTCACCTCATCGGCGACGAAGTACTGCTCAAACTGGCTCAGTTGATGAAAAAATGCTTTCGCCATGAAGATATGCTATTTAGATTTGGCGGTGAAGAGTTTTCGATATTGCTCAAGGGTGTGGATTTAGAACAAGCCATAAAAATACTCGAACGGTTCAGAACCACCGTCAGTGATTATCGCTTTCCTCAAGTTGGCCAAGTCACCATTAGCCTTGGCGTAACCTTTATGGCTCCTGGAAAATTTCCTTCTGCGCTTTTAGGCAACGCCGACAAAGCACTTTATTACTCCAAAGAACATGGCCGCAATCAACTCCACTGCTTCGAACGCCTGCACGAACTCAATTTACTTGAAGATATCAGCACCGATACCAACGACCTAGAGTTCTTCTAATTGTCTCCCTCAATAAACTGACAATAAATTCAAAAAAGACACTTATTGTTAAGATTGTCGTAAAACCGCTATAAAACTTTCGAAGAAACAAGCTGGTTAAACCAGTAAAATGCGGTTATTTTCGGTGATTTCGCTATAATACGGCAAAATTGTCAAAAAAAGTCATAACGTGGTGGGCATTTTAGATATTTTCCATTAGAATTTGACTGATCTTACTACTTTTTTTTGTTTTCATTCGTTTTTGAACACGTTAGCCGAACTTTCAGGAAATTTAACCCTAGATGTCGACACAATTTAAAATCTTGGTACTGAATGGCCCCAACTTAAATATGTTGGGTAAAAGAGAACCGCAAATTTATGGTTCTGCCAGCTTAGCCGATATAATCGAGCAACTCGGTGAAACGGCCAAAGAATTGAATGTACAGTTAGACGACTTTCAATCCAATGCCGAACACCTGTTAATAGACCGTATTCATCAAGCATTTCAAAACACCGATTTTATTATCATCAATCCCGGCGCATTTACCCATACCAGCGTAGCCTTAAGAGATGCGCTATTGTCAGTAGACATTCCCTTTGTAGAGGTGCATCTATCTAATGTTCACGCACGGGAACCTTTTCGTCAGCATTCGTATTTATCGGATATTGCGCAGGGCGTGATATGCGGATTGGGCTCTGATGGCTATCATTATGCGTTACGCAGTGCCGTCAAAAAATTAGCAGTAAAAACAAACATTTAAAAATAAGCATTTAACAATAAACACTTAACAAACAAATAATATAGACACAGGATATATCATGGATATTCGCAAAATTAAAAAATTGATTGAACTGGTAGAAGAGTCCGGCATCACCGAGCTGGAAATTTCTGAAGGCGAAGAGTCAGTACGCATCAGCCGCAACCCACCAGCAGGCGCCGCAATGCAAATGATGCCAATGCAAGCACCTATGGCCGCACCAGCAGCCGCGCCAGTTGCAGCTGCTGCACCACAAGACTCAGGTGATGAAGCCGCTATCAGTGGACACCTTGTTCGTTCACCAATGGTGGGTTCTTTCTATCGTTCATCAGCACCGGGTGCCAAAGCTTTTGTTGAAGTTGGTCAATCAGTCAAGGTTGGTGAAACCTTGTGTATCATCGAAGCGATGAAAATGATGAATCAAATCGAATCGGACAAAGCCGGTGTCGTTAAACAGATATTGGTCGAGAACGAAGACGCGGTTGAATTTGATCAACCAATGTTTGTCATTGAATAACGACCAGAAGGCACACTCATGTTAGATAAAGTTGTCATTGCAAACCGGGGCGAGATAGCCCTGCGTATTTTACGCGCTTGTAAAGAGCTTGGCATAAAAACAGTTGCCGTCCATTCAGTTGCTGACCGTGATTTGAAGCACGTTTTACTGGCTGATGAATCCATCTGTATCGGCAAAGCCTCTGCTACAGAGAGCTACCTTAATATTCCGCGCATTATTGCGGCAGCCGAGGTTACCGATGCCATTGCCATACATCCGGGTTACGGATTTTTGGCTGAAAACGCCGAGTTTGCCGAACAGGTTGAGCGCAGCGGATTCATATTCATTGGCCCTCGCGCTGAAAGTATTCGTTTAATGGGTGACAAAGTTTCAGCCATTCAGGCGATGAAAAAAGCGGGTGTACCTTGCGTTCCGGGTTCAGACGGCGTTCTTGGCGATAATGCCGAGAAAAACCTGTCTATTGCCAAACGCATTGGTTATCCAGTCATCATCAAAGCTTCTGGCGGCGGTGGTGGTAAAGGCATGCGGGTAGTACGTGAAGAAAAAGACTTGGTTCAATCTATTCAACTGACCCAATCAGAAGCTGGCCTTGCTTTTAACAACAGCGAAGTTTACATGGAAAAATTCCTTGAAAACCCACGTCACGTTGAAATTCAAATCTTGTCAGATGGTCAAGGCCATGCCGTTCACTTAGGTGAAAGGGATTGTTCAATGCAGCGTCGCCACCAAAAAGTGGTAGAAGAAGCACCAGCACCGGGCATTACCGAAGACATGCGCCAATTTATTGGTGATCGTTGTGTTCGTGCCTGTATTGACATCGCTTATCGTGGTGCGGGGACTTTCGAGTTTTTGTTCGAAAATGGCGAGTTCTATTTCATTGAAATGAATACCCGTATTCAAGTTGAACACCCAGTAACCGAAATGGTCACCGGCGTCGATTTGATCAAAGAACAATTGCGCATTGCTGCTGGTCAACCATTATCGTTGACTCAAGATAACATCAAGGTTACCGGTCACTCAATTGAATGCCGTATCAACGCCGAAGATGCCAGAACCTTTATCCCTTCACCGGGTCGTATCACTCGTTTCCACCCGCCAGGTGGTTTGGGGATCCGCTGGGATTCGCATATCTATGCCGGTTACTCGGTGCCACCCAACTATGATTCAATGATTGGCAAGCTTATCACCTATGGCGAAAGCCGTGGTGTGGCGATTGCGCGTATGCGTCATGCACTGAATGAAATAGTGGTTGAAGGCATCAAGACCAACATCGAACTGCACAAAGACATAATGGCCGACGAAAACTTCCAAAATGGTGGTTCTAACATCCATTATCTGGAGAAAAAGCTGGGCATGCATTAATCCCCTGCTTGTTCACTTGTCGATGAGGCCCCTTTTGGGGCCTTTTTATTTCATCTGCCTAAAAATATGAGGAAAAACCGATGCCTTGGATACAAATCCGGATCAATGCCAATGAACAAACCGCAGAGCAAATTAGCGATTATCTGGTAGACACGGGCTCACAAGCTGTCACTTTTATGGATGGCAAAGATACGCCCATTTACGAACCCAAGATAGGCGAAGTCAAGTATTGGGCCAATACCGTTGTCACAGGTTTATTTGATGCAGAGCAGGACATGGACGCTGTTGTTGGTTACTTGCAGCAACAACCACTGCTCAAAGACCAATTTCATTACAAAATAGAAGCACTGGAAGACAAAGACTGGGAACGTGAATGGATGGACAACTTTCACCCCATGAAGTTTGGCAAACGTTTGTGGATTTGCCCAAGTTGGCGTGAAGTGCCCGACCCTGACGCAGTAAACATCATGCTCGACCCCGGTCTTGCATTTGGTACCGGCACCCATCCAACGACCGCTATGTGCCTAGAATGGCTCGACGGATTGGATTTGACTGACAAAACCGTGGTCGACTTTGGCTGTGGCTCGGGCATTCTTGCCATCGCCGCGTTAAAACTCGGGGCCAAACGAGTCATTGGTATCGACATCGACCCACAGGCAATTCAAGCCAGTGAAGCTAACGCACAGCGCAATGGCGTCGAAGGAAAACTAGAACTGTACTTACCCGCCAATCAACCTCAACTAGAAGCTGACGTAGTGGTCGCCAACATTCTAGCAGGGCCCCTACAAGAACTTGAATCAGTGATCACAGGTTATGCTCGTACAGGTGCTGACATAGCACTTTCTGGCATTCTTGAAACCCAAACGAGCAAATTAACGCAAGCTTATGGTGAAAAATGCCAACTTGATCCGGTTAAAGTACAAGACGAATGGATTAGGATCAGCGGTAAAAAACGCTGATATATTTGTATGCATTCTATTTACAGTTTGATTTTCAATCAATATTAGGCGCAAATAATGCGAGGAAACACTGGGTTTTAGCAACATCCCACTGAGTATTTAAAGAAAAGCTGACTAAATAGACATATTTTTGTTGTTACAAAAAGACTCTATTTTGCCTTTTCGCCGGTTTTTCTCGTTAAAAACCCTTGTTTGGAAACGGAAACGCAAATGTCAAGACCTTGACATCAAAAAAAAATAGGTTTGTTTAAATTATAGCCGTTGATTTTTATTGAAAAACCAGTAAACTGGGCGCCCTCAGAAACGAATCGTGTCTTTTTTGAACAAACGTTTCTAATTGTTGAATATTGTAACGAAGATTTATTGCATTGAAGATTGGTCCATACAAATTAGATAACAACTTGATTGTCGCACCGATGGCAGGTGTAACAGACCGACCCTTCAGAACCATGTGCATGCAACTGGGTGCGGGTATGGCAGTTTCGGAGATGACATCATCAAACCCGAAAGTATGGCAAACGCAAAAATCGCAAAACAGAATGATACATAGCCCAGAGGCTGGTATCCGTTCAGTACAAATTGCCGGATCTGATCCGGCATTGATGGCTCAGGCAGCTGTGTTCAATGAAGAACAAGGCGCTCAAATCATCGACATCAACATGGGCTGCCCAGCCAAAAAGGTCAACAAAAAATTGGCAGGGTCAGCATTGATGCAAAATCCCGCGCTCGTCAGGCAGATTGTCGAAGCGGTAGTCAATGCAGTGAAAGTCCCCGTTACATTAAAGATTCGTACGGGCTGGGACCCAGACAATCGTAACGGCGTTGAAATTGCCAAAATAGCACAAGGAGAAGGTATCGAGTGTTTGGCAGTACATGGCAGAACAAAAAGTTGTATGTACAAAGGATTTGCAGAATACGACACCATAAAAAAAATAAAACAAACAGTGTCTATTCCAGTAATTGCTAATGGTGATATTGATTCACCTCAAAAAGCACAGCAGGTACTGGAATACACACAGGCTGACGCCTTAATGATAGGCAGAGCGGCACAAGGTCGACCTTGGATATTCAGGGAAATAGACCACTTTTTTAAAACTGGTGAATTGTTAGATGCTCCGTCAATAGACGAAGTTCAACAGGTTATGCTAACCCATATCCACAATGTTCATCAGTTTTACGGTGATTATTTGGGGCCAAGAATAGCCCGCAAACACGTCACTTGGTATTTACAGAAGCATGACCCAGCAGGGTCGTTTCGTAAACAATTTAATGCCATCGAGTGTGCTAATGAACAGCTCGATACGTTAACTAACTATTTTATCAACTTGCAATTTAACTAAAAAGAGAGACATATGTTTGATCAAGACGTAACATATCCATTCATTACGAATGCACACATCCAAACTCAAGACAAGCCGCAGCCATTGCGCGATGCCGTAAGAAAAGCAGTTAAAAACTACTTGATGCAGTTAAACGGTCAAGATGTTGAAGGTGTATATGACTTGGTTTTGTCTGAACTTGAAGCGCCTTTGTTGGAACAAGTAATGACCTACACTCGTGGCAACCAGACTCGTGCTGCCATCATGTTGGGCATTAACCGTGGTACTTTGCGTAAGAAGCTTAAGCGTTACGGCATGAACTAAGAACGACTTTTGTCATTCTAAAGAATTTTAAAAAGCACCTTTGAGGTGCTTTTTTTATGGGTGAGACAAACCTCTCGAAGTTAACGGGCGGCGTAGGGTGCGCATTGCGCACGCGTTTCCTATGGATTTAGCATCTCTGATCTAGATATTTAAGATTATTTATCAGCGAGATAGCACGGGAATGATTATATGGCTTGATGGCAATCTAATTAGTCACGCGTGCGCAATGCACACCCTACGTTATTCCAATCGAACTTTATCGGTTGGCTCTAGGCGGGTTACGGCTATTGAATTCTCATAAACTAGCCCACCATACGAATCGACAACCAGCCCTTATACTGCTATTATGCGCTCGTTTTTGACGGCGCTCATTTTATTGCCATTCCGCTTTAAACCCACTGGGTCTTTGCGACGATAAAATGACATCAACCGCGCTCAAAAATAAGCAACTCACTTATGAGTTCCAATCAATTTATAAATCTTTTTTGAGGTGATTTAAGTAATGGATACACTTCGTCCAGTTCGTCGTGCTCTACTCAGCGTTTCCGATAAAACCGGTATTGTGGCCTTTGCCCGTACTCTTCACGAGGGAGGCGTTGAGCTTCTGTCAACAGGAGGTACAGCCAAGTTATTAGCCGACAACGACATCCCGGTTATCGAAGTATCGGATCATACAGGGCATCCAGAAATCATGGACGGCCGGGTTAAAACCCTGCACCCTAAAATCCACGGTGGCATTCTTGCCCGTCGCGGTACCGACGAAACCGTTATGGCAGAGCAAAACATCGATGCCATCGACATGGTTGTCGTTAACTTGTATCCGTTTGCCAACACCGTTGCCAAAGAAGGTTGTACGCTTGAAGATGCGATTGAAAACATCGACATCGGCGGACCGACTATGGTTCGTGCCGCAGCCAAAAACAACAAAGACGTTACTATTGTTGTTCGCGCATCAGATTACGACAGAGTCTTGACTGAAATGGCCGCCAACGAAGGTTCAACGACTTTAAAAACGCGTTTTGACCTAGCCATTGCTGCTTATGAGCATACTGCCCAGTATGATGGCATGATTGCTAACTACTTCGGCACCATGGTCACCAGCTATGCCGATGACAAAGAAGAAGCCACCGATTCAAAATTCCCACGCACCTTCAACAGTCAATTCATCAAAAAGCAAGACATGCGTTACGGTGAGAATTCACACCAAGAAGCGGCATTTTATGTTGAAGCCGACATTGAAGAAGCTTCGGTTTCAACCGCAACCCAACTTCAAGGTAAAGCGTTGTCGTACAACAACATCGCCGATACCGACTCTGCTCTTGAATGTGTTAAAGAATTTGCAGAACCAGCGTGCGTTATCGTCAAGCACGCCAATCCTTGTGGCGTGGCATTAGGCGAAGACATTTTTGAAGCTTACGAACGAGCATTCAAAACAGACCCAACCTCAGCCTTTGGCGGCATCATCGCCTTTAACCGCGAATTAGATGCAAAAACAGCCAGCGAAATTGTTTCACGCCAGTTTGTAGAGGTGATCATCGCCCCTACAGTCAGCGAAGAAGCCAAAGCGGCCGTTGCCAAGAAAAAGAACGTACGCTTACTGGTTTGTGGCCAGTGGCAAGGCAAAACAACCAAGTCAGACATCAAACGCGTCAACGGCGGCATTTTGGTGCAAGACAAAGACCAAGGCATGGTTGGCCTTGATGATTTAAAAGTTGTCACCGAGCGCAAGCCTACCGAGCAAGAATTGACTGATTTGTTGTTCTGCTGGAAAGTCGCTAAATACGTGAAATCAAACGCCATTGTTTACGCCAAAGGCGATATGACCATAGGTGTTGGTGCAGGGCAAATGAGTCGTGTATACAGCGCCAAAATCGCGGGTATAAAAGCGGCTGACGAAAACCTCGAGGTTAAAGGTTCTGTCATGGCATCAGATGCATTCTTCCCGTTCAGAGACGGTATTGATGCAGCTGCCGAAGCTGGCATCACAGCGGTTATCCAACCGGGTGGTTCTATGCGCGACAAAGAAACCATTGCAGCTGCCGATGAACACGGCATGGCTATGGTCTTCACTGGTATGCGTCACTTCAGACACTAATATTGCCTGGCAGCGGTAGCAACACAAATTGCTACCGCACTCCCCTGACAAATCTATTTTTACTGAACAGTTTCAATAAACACTGTTACTGAACAACAATCAGGAAAAGCACAATGAAAGTACTAGTAATTGGTGGCGGCGGCCGCGAACATGCCTTGGCATTCAAAGCAGCCCAGTCGATAAAAGTCAGCACAGTTTACGTTGCCCCCGGCAACGCAGGCACCACACTTGAAGACAAACTAGAAAATGTCGCCATTGGCGCAGAAGACATCAAAGGTTTGCTCGAATTTGCCAAAACCAACAGCATTGATTTGACCATAGTAGGCCCAGAAGCACCGTTGGTTGATGGCATAGTTAACACCTTTAACGATGCAGGTTTGGCCATCTTTGGCCCAACGGCCGGCGCTGCTCAGTTAGAAGGTTCAAAAGCCTTCACTAAAGACTTTTTAGCACGCCACAACATTCCAACCGCAGCCTATCAAAACTTCACCGAAATTGAGCCTGCTAAAGCTTATGTTTGTGCCAACAGCTTACCAATCGTAATAAAAGCAGACGGTTTGGCCGCTGGTAAAGGCGTGATCATCGCCGAAACTGAGCAACAAGCCTTTGATGCCATTGAAGACATGCTCGCAGGCAATAAATTTGGCGAAGCGGGCAGCCGCGTTGTTATCGAAGAATTTCTGGTGGGTGAAGAAGCCTCGTTCATTGTGATGGTCGATGGCGATAACATTCTGCCATTTGCTTCATCGCAAGATCACAAAGCTCGCGACAACGGCGACAAAGGCCCCAACACAGGCGGCATGGGCGCATACTCCCCTGCCCCGGTTGTGACACAAGCGGTAAATGACTGGGCGATGGAAAATGTTATTCGTCCAACAGTTGACGGTATGAAAGCAGAAGGCAACACCTATACCGGTTTCTTGTATGCCGGGTTAATGGTTGCACCTGACGGTTCAGCCAAGGTTTTAGAATACAATTGTCGCTTTGGTGACCCAGAAACCCAACCAATCATGATGCGCTTGCGATCAGACATCGTTGAACTATGCCAATTGGCAATAGATGGTAAACTCAATGAAGCGAAAATCGACTTTGACCCACGAGCAGCGGTAGGTGTGGTATTGGCAGCTGGCGGTTATCCTAACAGCTACAACAAAGGTGATGTGATAAAAGGTCTTGCTCCGGCAACAGCGGATAGTAAAATCTTTCATGCTGGCACCAAAACCGACGGCGACAATGTTGTAACCAACGGCGGCCGAGTGTTATGTGCAGTAGCTTTGGGTGATAACGTTACACAAGCCCAACAAAAAGCCTATGAGCTGGTAAAAACCATCGAATGGGACAATGTGTTTTATCGTACAGATATCGCTTATCGTGCGATAGCGCGTGAGTCTTAGGGTTCGGTAGCGCTGGCTTCGTTAGGAGCTGGAGGTACGGAGGCTTCGCACCAGCGAAGCCACCACCCTCACCTTATACACACTGATACAAAATATAAAAACTACTAACAATACCCACCAACCACGTCGTCGAGCGCAACATATCCTGATTAACCAAGTAACAAATGTTGTAAAGCACACGTGCCACAACAAAGACCATGGCCGCTATTTCGACCTCAGACGTGACATTATTAGTCGCCAGTGCAGTGATGGTGGCAACCGCAAACATTAATAACGCTTCAAACGCATTTTGGTGTGCAGCCAATGCCCGCGCGCCAAAACCAGTTAAGCTAGCCTGCTGGCTTCTTGGGTGTTTATTGTCGTAACCCCCTTTGTTGCGATGCATCGAAACGGCCAGTGGCACTTTGGCCAACAACGGCAATAAGGCGGCAATAAAAAGACAAATAATTACAGTTTGCATAATTAACCTTACTCGTCACAAACAATCGCAAGTCTGCTTTTATCACGGTCAACAGCTAAGCGTGTCACTTTGGTTTTACATATTTTAGAGGCATCCACCCAAGGCATCCATTCAGCGGCACTGGCCGATTTGCTGTCGGTGCTGTATTTCCACAAGCGTAATTCATTGCCAACCGCCGTTACCGCCGTTTTGTCATCAATCCAAGTGTAATAATCACTGCCTTTGGGCAATGGCACCAAAGCGGTTATGCTGTCTGTTTTAGGGTGATATTCTGACAGCCACCATTTTTTATCACTTTTTAACTGACTGAAACTATACGCATTTCGCGAAGCGGTAAAGCGTAGGCTACGGCCAATATCGTGAGCCACAATTTTGGGCTTGGTTTTAAAACTCTTTTGAAATTGCAGCGTGCTTTTATCATTTGGCAATTTCTCACTGCCCAGTATAAACATCGCTATTGCCCCCTTGTTACCCCAAACGTGATAACCAACAGGTTCAAGATTAGACATCCGATAAGCTTTGGCTTTACTGTGAAATGGGTGTCCCCACAAATATTGCTTGTTATCTTCTTCGACCACAATCGATGAAAAATAATAACCACCCGCCATCAAAGTCGGAGAATATTCACTTAAAGAACTATTGGTAAGATTTGTGTGTTTTTTACTGTCAAAATTATATTCAAAGCTGTCGGCTTGCCACAGTCCATTGTCCATTTGCAACATAGCCGTATAAAGCAAACCGCTGCCATCGGGCAGAAAATAAGGTTGGTTATCATATCCTTTGCGAGTTGTGACGGCCTCGAAATTTTTAGTGGCCCAAAACCCCAGTGGATTCATAGATAAATCGGCGACAAAAATATCCGTCCCGGGTGGACCGTCTTGTGCAAGAGCGGCTGCACTTAGCGTACATCCGAGCACTGCGCTCAATAGAAGTGATTTGTTTGTTATTTTATTGGTCCTGAACTTAGCCATCGTGTGATTCTCTGGTTTTCTAATGGTCAATAATCTATCCGGGATACCCCTTCAATACCAGTAAAATCACAAAATAATCAACATTCCAATTTCTCATTTTCCCCGTGGTCAAATATCGCCTCGATTGGTGATGAGGGCAAAATTATGTTACCGTGAAGTCATTAACAGCTCTTACCAGCCGTAACAAAACACAGGCGCACAATGTCAAATATACATCCAATTATCGCGATCACGGGTTCATCTGGAGCCGGGACAACGACCACTACTAATGCGATTAAACATATTTTTAGAAATCTGGGTATAGATGCAGCACTTGTTGAAGGAGATAGCTTTCATCGCTATTCCAGGCCCGAAATGGATGTAGAGATTCGTAAGGCCCAAGAGCAAAGCCGCCATATTAGTTATTTTGGTGCCGAAGCCAATGACTTTGAAGCCTTAGAACAATTGTTTAGCGACTACGGCGAAAATGCCGGTGGCAAGGTACGAAAATACCTCCATACCTTCGATGAAGCTGTACCATTTAACCAAATGCCTGGCACCTTCACCCCATGGCATGACCTGTCACAAGAAACCGATTTATTATTCTATGAAGGCCTACACGGCGGCGTTAAAACCGACACTCTTGATGTCGCAAAGCACGTTGACCTATTAATAGGCATGGTGCCAATAGTCAACCTCGAGTGGACGCAAAAAATCATTCGTGATACCCAAGACAGAGGGCACTCAAGAGAAGCTGTTATGTCTAGCATCGTACGTTCAATGGACGACTACATAAAGCATATCACGCCCCAGTTTTCGCGCACCCACATCAACTTCCAGCGGGTGCCAACAATAGACACCTCAAATCCATTCAGTGCTAAAGACATCCCTTCGTTAGATGAAAGTTTTGTGGTGATCCGCTTTCGCAACGTCAAAAACGTCGATTTTCCGTATTATCTGCAAATGATTGACGGCGCGTTCATGTCAAAGATAGACACTATGGTTGTGCCCGGCGGAAAAATGGGCTTTGCAATAGAATTGCTGCTAACGCCATTAATAGAGAAATTAATGGAGACTCGTAAGAAATCTATGGGTCAGGTTGATTGGTTGGGGCAGGTGCCTACTTAGGGGTATTTTGGGTCGTCACGAAAATTCGATTTAATCTCATATCGGAGGATGGGTTAGGCGAGAAACGAGCCGTAACCCATCGGGCCAAATTCGCAGACGACACCAGAACTGGCTATGGGATCCCTTCGATTGGTATTACTCTAT
>CALKGI010000063.1 GCA_938085045.1 uncultured Alteromonadaceae bacterium | reverse complement strand
GCCACCAACAAAGACCACATCACCGGGCGTGAAAATTGCCAAATCAACAAACTAATAATTTGTATCATGCTGGCACCCATGATTTTACGCACACCAATTTCTTTGGTGCGCCGCTGAGCCATAAATGCCGCTAAGCCAAATAGCCCGACCAATGCCAGCAACAAAGCGATGACCGCAAATAGTGCAAGCAGCAGGTTAATACCCAGCAAAATGCCGAACACACCGTTAAAAATATCTTCGAGGGTTTGTCGTTTTATTGGATAGTCGTCAATTATTTGTGCCCAAACTTTGTCTATATCGAGCAAGGTTTGTGCTTGGTTGTTTTTGCTTATGCGAATTGATGCGTAACGGTGCGCCTCATCATCGAGATAAATCATCATCGGCAACAGTTCATTGAATAGCCCCAAAAAATTAAGGTCGGGCATTAAACCCACCACAGTGTATTCAGTTTGTGGTTTTTTAGGGTCTTGATTGACCGAATAAAACGTTTTGCCTATGGCGGCTTTGGCGCTGCCAAATCCTAACTTTTTGGCGGTTAATAGGTTAACGACCACTTCGTTACTTTGTGATGGTAAGCGGCCTTCAATCAGCGGAATCTTATAGGTACTCATAAAGTCACTATCGACAGCAATACTATTGATATCGGTGTTATTGAACAATTGCTCGTCTGGCGAGGGGTTGACCATAATGGTGAGGTTGATTTGGTCAAATGGCACATGGCTTGAGTACGTTAGCGATTCGACCCCGGGCAACGCCATTAATTGCTCGCGTAGGTGTTGCCGATGTTTTTTTATGGGGTTAAGGTCCATGTCTGACAAGACAATGGTTTGTTGTTTGTTAAAGATATTACTACTGGTCAGCACTTGTTGGTTTTGAAAGTAAATGATCATCACCATTGCGATAATAAAAATCGAAATAGTAAACTGCGTGCTAATTAATAGGTTGCGCAAAATACTGCCTTTGGGCGTTCTGATAAAAGCATTGTGTACTGTGTCTACTGGGTCTTGACAGGTGATAAGCCAAGCGGGGTAGGCACCAGCCAGCAAACCAATACAAATGGTACCGGGCACAATCCACAATAACAGCTGGTTATAGTCAAACATCACCGTTTTGTTACTCCACTGGTTATACACGGGCAATATAAGCTCGACAGCAGCCAGCGCAACTAGCATCGCAAGAGCTGTAAATACCTGACTTTCGAGTAAAAACTGCAACAACAATTGTTTACGCTCGGCACCAAAAGTCTGGCGCAGCCCAACCTCTTTGGCTCTACCAAAACTTTGGGTGGTCGCCAAGTTGGTATAATTCACACAACCGATGAGTAACACTAAAAAAGCCAACAACTGTACTGACTCTAAAACAGGCAGACCGAATGCTCGCCATATTTGGGTATTGGCTTCAACCAGTGGGTGGGCTTTTAGTTGACTAATTTTTTGACTTTCTCCTGGGGGCGCATGAAGCGTCGACACCGCATTAATTTGCTCATTCAACCAAGCAATATCTTTATTTTGGGGCAGAACTATGTAGGTTAAGTTGTTAACACCAAGTTTGGTCCAACTACCTTTAAGGTCAAAACCATCAATGTTCACCAACGCCTGTATTGAAGCAAACGCCTGCATTTTATAATCGGGGATAAACGGGTTGTTAAAGTGACTGTCCATTGGGTGGTCGGCAATGACTGCACCTACGGTCATGGTGTGGCTGCGTTCGACTTTGACAATTTCTCCCAAAACATCTGTTCGACCAAACAACCACTTAGCAGTCGATTCGGTGATGATCAGTGTCATTGGATTATCGATGGCTGTGTGGTCGCCATACAGATATTGAAAATCAAAAATGCGGCTGAAGTTGGTGTCGGCAAACCGAATGCCCAGATAATTTGATTGCTGTTCGCTACGCACCAAATATTTTTTGTGAATTGTTCGGGCAACATGTTGTAGGTCATCAATCTCTTGTTCGAACAATGGGCCGTAGGCCGAGCGTATTACGTCGAATTCGATGAGCGATTCACCAGATTCTGGCGCAAAAACACTAGAGACAAAATGTATTTGGTCACGTTGACTAAAGTGGTTGTCGTGATTGTATTCATACAACACGATAAGGTTGCCAATGATAAAAATTGTCATGCCTAACGCCAAACCACAAATGTTGATTAATGAATACCAGCGGTGTTTGAGTAAGTTGGCCAAAGCAATGGTGAAATAACTGCTGAGCATTATCGGGTTGCTCGTAACTGCTGAGTGACAACGTGCCCATCAAATAGATTTATGGTGCGCCGCGCATAATCGGCGTGGGCAGGGGAGTGGGTGACCATCACAATGGTTTTGCCCTGTTTGTTTAGCTGTACTAGCATTTCCATCACTTCTTGACCGTGCACACTGTCAAGGTTGCCAGTGGGTTCGTCGGCCAAAATGAATGACTGTTCACCGACCACGGCACGAGCGATGGCGACTCTTTGTTGTTGTCCGCCAGACAGTTGCCCAGGCAAATGTTTGGCGCGATGGCTAATGCCAACTTTGTCCATTACTTCGTTTACTCGGCGTTTACGCTCAACACGGCTGATGTCGTGATACAGCAGTGCTAATTCTATGTTTTTGGCCACCGACAGTTCATCAATCAAGTTAAATTGCTGAAAAATAAAACCGATATGGTGTTTTCGTAAATGCGAAAGTTGTTTTTTGCTACATTGGTCGACTTGATGACCCATAAACTCGTAACGACCGCTGTCAGCTTTGTCGAGCAAGCCAAGCATATTAAGTAGCGTGGATTTGCCGCAACCAGAGGGGCCCATGATGGCCACGAATTCGCCGTCAGTGATGTCGAGCGTAATGTCGTTTAGGGCAACAATTTCATTGTCGTCGCTGCGATAGGTTTTGCACAGCTCATGTAACTTCATTTGGGGTCCGTGTATCTGATTTTTAGAGCTTGAGCATATCACTAAATATGCGGTAACCACAGGCCAACAAAAGCCAGAGTTATGCCTGAACCCATGACGGCTGTCATTAACAGTAATGTGCTGGCCATTACCATACGACACACAGCGTTGGCCTTGGCTTTACACAATAAATACAGCTCTAACACGATTAATGGCAATAGATACTGAGCGAAATTAAGAAAAACAATTACCGGACCTTCAAAGGTTTTTGGGTCAAACTCTGCGGGGCCATCGTTGATATAAATCCACAGCATTAAACCAATTCGAAAGAACCACACTCCGCTGACCACCATAAACAACCGCAGTGCCCAACGGTGATGATTGGCCGTTCGGCCTTTGACGGCATGAGATACGGTGACAACGGCAAAGATCATGATCAAAATGGCGTTGAGGGTAATGCCAAGGTGCTGTGCGGGATCAATAAAAAATCCGTCATTGCCGCTGCCCCACACCATCTGTAGGCCGGTGATGCTGATCATAAAGGCCGCAAATATATAAACACGACCATTAACGCGATGAAAAAACGGCATCCTTGTCCGTAACTGGGGAAGTAATTGCAGCGGGCCACCAAAGGTGACCACCACCGCTAAAAAAAGGTGAATAGCAACTGCCAAATTGCCCATGGTGTCGCCGGGA
>CALKGI010000062.1 GCA_938085045.1 uncultured Alteromonadaceae bacterium | reverse complement strand
GATTGCAATGGGAATGAACCAGATATACTGGCCATATCAACACTGGCAATCGCAGTAACATCATCTAACAAGCGGTTGGTGAAAGTTCTAACCTTTTGCGCTGTGCGGTAATTACTAAAGTTTAAGTCCAGCGCTACCACCAGCACTTTGTCGGCATCAAAACCCGCATCTTGAGTATTCAATCGATACAAACTCATGGTTACCAGTGCAGAGGTGGTTAATATGACAAACGATAAAGCGAATTGAACAATTAACAGACCTTCACGCAAACGTTTACCAGCGGTTGTGGCCGTAATTTTATCGCCACCTTCTTTTAACGAGGTATTGATATTGCCACGGTTGAAGATAGCAGCACTACCGCTTAACAAACCGGTTAATAAAGATAACACCAAAGAAAATATCAACACTGAGCTGTCCATGCCCACTTCACTTGAAAGCGAGGTGTAACCTGAGGCAAAGTCTGACAATACATCAAGCGATGGGTAAGCCAATATTAAACCTAACAAACCACCGGCCAATGAAAACAAAGTACTTTCTGTCAATAACTGACGTGCGATACGACGAGGGTCGGCTCCTAGGGCTTCACGTATAGCAAGCTCTTGGCTACGTGATGCCAATCTGGCCAAATTGAGATTGGCAACGTTAGCACTGGCAATCAAGATAACCATGCCAGCAATCGTCAATAGCAAATAGAAGGTTTTAGCCGAATCACCGACCATTTCGTCTTTAAGTGAAACTAAGTTGGCTGCGTAACCTTTGTCTTCTGGATAAGCGTCTGGGTATTTAGCTGCCAGTTGACCTGCGATGTTATTAACATCTTTAGTCCCTTCTTCAAGGCTAACACCCTCTTTGAGCTTACCGTAAACCGATACCATACCCATTCGGCGGTTGTTAATTACCATATCGCCCGCTCTAAATGGACAACTTGCCGCTGAAACCCAAATGGCATTGTCATCAGGAAAAGCAGGGATGGGTGGCAATACACCAATAACTTTGTGAACCCGGTTATTCATTTCTAAGCTCAGGCCAATAACATCTTTATCGCCATTGAGTTGATCAAGCCAAAAGCCATTACTTAATATAATGAGCGGCTCAGCCCCGACATCGTCTTCACCCTCAGCGAACACTCGGCCAAGAATCGGTTGAATACCCAAAATATTGAAATAGTCCCAGCTCACTACGCCTGTTTGCACCCGCACCGGATCACCGTAACCATACAAGGTGAACTGCATGCTGTGGTATTCCATTACATCAGACAAAGAGCTTGCCTGTTCTTTAAAATCAAAATAACTGGGCACCGATGAGCCCATGTCCATTCTTTCAGACTTAGGTTGATGCTGCTGCAATCTAATCAAGCGGTCACCATCTGCATACGGCAGTGGTGCCAACAATACATTGTAAACGACACTGAATATCGCGCTGTTCGCCCCTATACCCATCGCAAATGTGATGATAATAAGGAGTGATATTGCCTTTTTCTTAGTGGCACTTCGCCAGGCAAATATAATGTCTTCTATTAAGCTGTTCATATTTTTATCCTGAAATATTATTGCAGTGAAATGATACTTTGTTGTTCAAACTGGCTGGTGTCAGAAACAATCACCTGATCACCGACTTTAAGGCCTGTAACGACTTGAATCATGTCTAATGAACCACTGCCTAAGTTTACTGAACTAAGGGCGGCCCGGTCGGCAGATTGGTTGATGACATAAAGTTTGGTTGCCACATTTTCTTTGCTATAAACGGGTCGTTTCAACAACAGCACGTTTTCTAGGCGCTCGATTTCAATCACACCATCAACACGTAAATCTGGGCGGGCACTGGCCAGCTTGTCGCCACTGAAAAAGACATCGACGATGACAACACCATTTTGTACGGCAGGTTCTATGCGTTGTACTTTTCCTTGGGCCTTTTGACCACCGGCAGATATTGTCACGGTTTGGCCAATCAAAATATTGGCGACTTGGCTTTCTTGCACTCTAAGTTCGGCTTTAAGATTGTCTTCACGGGCAACTCGGGCCAATACCACACCTTCGCTGATTTGTTGACCCTGCTCTACTGGCACCTGTTGTAAAATGCCGTTCAAGCCAGCTTTTACCTGAAGGTTTTCTAGCAATTGGTTTTGTAATCGTAATTGACTGCGAGTTTGGTTAATCTGCGCTTCTTTGGCTTTCAATTCAGCAACATGCAACTCGGATAGGTGTGACAGGCGCTTTTTCTCGATGGCAAGACGTTCTTTATATTGAATCTGTAATAATTTGGTTTCTTTAACATCCAATTTTGAAACGATTTGCTTATCGGCCAACGCTTCATTCGCTTCAACCCTAAAGTTGGCATTCATTAAGTTGGATTTGAATTGTGAAATGACCGCTTCTTGTGCCAAATAGTTGCTTTCTAGACGTTTTCGCAAGGCAACAAACTCCGCCTCGGCCACTTCTAAAGCAAAGGTTGCCGTTTCAACATCCCGAGCAAGCTTAGGATTAGACAACGACATAATAACGGTGTCTTCTTCTACTTTTGCACCGGGCTCAACAAAAATCTGTTCTATTCGCCCCGGTGAATTCGCCGCAATCCAGCGTAGTGTGGTCGGTTGTAAAGTTCCTGGCGCCCTAATATCACGCACCAAGTTACCATTGGTAACCGTGCCAATAATAAAATCAGAACGATTTGCTGTGACAGATGATCCTTCAGAACCAATTAATGACCAAGTATAAAAAACACCGACGATGACTAAGCCTGCAATCGCCAATTTTTTGATTGTGTCTTTTTTACGGTCTACTTTTTGTGGAATATCGATGGGGAACTCCCGGTAATAAATTTGCCGCGATAGTACCTGTGAGTAATTTTTATTCAAGCGCTATTCGACAAGTCACGGCTAGGTGTTGATGAAATACACCCAGCTGCGACGAAATATTTGTCGCTCTAGCAGCAATTTCTAGGGGTAATAGGTTTTTTTGTGGGTAGAATGAGGTTAATAACAAGGACAAAGCCACTTTTATACGATGTGGTTTGTCGAATAAGTCGCGGCGCAGAGGCTTCGCCGCTGCCGCTCCTGCTGATGAAATACACCCAGCTGCGACGAAATGTTTTCCAGTTGTATACTAGTCGGCCTGTAATTTTTCGAACAACAGGTCTCGGTAGGTGCGGCTTAACTTCAAGCGGGTGCCGTTAATCAAAATAACTTCGTATTCACCATTGTCTGAGGTCGACAATTCACTTATCACACTGAGTTTAACTATGGTCGAACGGTGAATGCGTTGAAATCCATGAACTTGCAGCCGCTGTTCTATTTTTTTCATGGTTTCACGCAGTAAATGAGATTTTTGCGCGGTATGAATATTAATGTAATCACCATCGGCTTCGACCCAAAAGATATCGGTGGCATTCACAAAATAAACATTGCCTTGCGAACGAATGACCATACGATCGTTATTACCAATAGTGTCGCTCTGTGAGGGTACGACTGGCTGGGGCTTGTCTTGATGTAGATGATCATGGTGAGCGCTGAGTAATGAGGTCAATTGTTTTGAACGATGGGCAATGCGAGATTGGCTGATTTGTTGACGCGCCCTTTGCAAACTCTCTTTAAACAACGCACCATTTATCGGTTTGAGTAAATAATCGAGCGCGTTAATGCGAAAAGCTTCAACGGCAAACTCATTATAAGCGGTTAAAAAAATCACCTGGGGCATATGCTCAGCACCAACAGCCTTCACCACGTCAAAACCATTAATCTTGGGCATTTTGATATCTAGAAAAACCAAATCGGGTTTGTTTTCTAATATCGCGGCAATCGCATCTTTGCCATTACTACATTCACCAATCACCTGCATATCAGTTTGCCCTTCAAGACGCAGGACCACACCTTCTCTGGCTAAAGGTTCATCATCAACAATTAAGACCTTGATTGTCATACTAATAATTACTCTTTTGTTGTTAAAGGCAGTTCAATAGTAACCGTCACGCCATGTTCTGGTTTACCAGTGAAACTAAAAACATGATCAGTACCATACATTTGTTCAAGCCGTTGTTTAACGTTAGTTAGACCAATGCCATGGCGAAAGTTGCTGTCTTTTTCAAAGGTGCAACCGACACCATCATCTTTAATTTGAATCAACAAACGGTCGGCCAAACGCATACACTCAATGGTTAGCGTACCGGGTTCTTCTTTTTCTTCGAGTCCATGCCTAACCGCATTTTCGACCAAAGGCTGCAATATCATTGAAGGGACTTCAGTGCTGAGCACCTCAGGCGAATAATTTTCAACCACGGTTAACCTGTCTCCAAACCGCAATTTTTCAATCGCAAGGTACTGGCTGGTCATGTCTAACTCTTTTTGCAAAGTCACCCAATGACCGCTCGATTCATCCAGTGTTTGACGAAAGAAAACACTCAGGCGGTCAATCATATCGTTGGCTTTATCGTTGTCTTTTTTGAGAATCAACACAGAAATAACATTCAAGGTATTAAACAAAAAATGAGGGTTGATTTGCATTCGTAACGTCATCAACTTCGATTCGGTCAACTTATGGCTCAGTCTAATGGTCTCTAAATCTTTCTGCTGCGCGGTATTATAGAAACTACGCAAATTGAAACTGGCGACAAAAATCATATAGATGATGATATTAAACAGAAAAAGAGAACTGCCGAATAAAAAGTGGCCAATGTGCTGTATGGGTAAGTACGACTCGCGCAATGTGTCAGCCAAACCATAGTAATGATGATAATAACTGATAACCAAACCATGCAACAAAGACAAAAACAGCAATATAACAAAGTGACCCAGCATCAACTTAGGCCAGCCGTTTGGGCTGATAGGGAACCGCAGTGCAATCATCGCCACCAGCGGCGAAAGCACAACCCACGGTAACCAAACTTTGCCCAATAAAAACTTGAGTTGGCTAGTAAAAGTAGACTGAAAGTGGTGCATGGTCAACAGACCAGACAGTTGCGATAACACCACATAAATCAGCAAACCGATGCCAATCGTTAACAATAAAACGAACACATGGCGAATGATTTTTTTGATATCGTTATTGTATTTAGTCGATTTTGGCAAGGGTCGAACCCGTTATTAGGCGCTTAATCCGGCCAGCTTAAACCGCAAAAAACACAAAGGCAAGGTCGAAACCAAGAGCTTCACACGAAGAAGCGGTGACACGGCGTTTCACGAAGAAAGATTAAAAGAAAAAACCAAACGGAAAAAGCGTAGAAATTTAAGGAAAAGCCAAAAAGATTTTTATCTTATCCTATTTTATTTCAGCTGCTGTGCTAATACCTTCTTTTCGTTTTTGTGATTTTAATCTTTTGTGCGTGAGCCTTTGTGTCTTTGCGACTGGGTGTAGGGCTTTTGACTTAGTTTTTGCTTTTAACCTCGACCTTCCCCAAAACACCAGAGTTCCCGCATCAGATCAAATCATCTATCGACTCAAAGCCCGGTTATTCCATAAATAATTGTTATTTCAACGCTTTTGGGATGTAAACTGCGTAAAAGGGCTATTTTGTAACTTTACCTTGATTTTCCCCTTATTTTATGGCGCTTTGTGACGCATTTATGACAACCGTGCTTGCCCCTTCAAGTCAAGTATAAATTTTCGTAAAACAGGGCTTTACTTTTGCTTCGGTTATGCTAAACCAAGAAAATGTTCACAGCACAACGCCTATTTTTTTAGCTGGTTACTTTTTAACCAACCTGTTTGCAGCCCACCGGGATAACATTCTAAACCTCTGATATTTAGATGAATTAAAAAACATTTGGCAATTTTCTAAGATACTATTGACAACCATTTCATTGGCCTGCAACCATTCATCAAACTTTAACTCACAGAGTTATCCACCGAAAACATATTAGTAGCAAAACTATAATATATAACCCATGAGTGAGTGAATTAGCGAACTTATTGATATATTATATAATAATATAAAGTCTGTATGACAATGAACAAACTAGATGTTTCTACATAGGTTCGCAGCCACTTTCCCTAATAATCAGCCTTCAGGTATCCCATTTTCAAGACTGCTGTATTCCCAAGGCCTTGAAAATTGGGCTGTGGATGTTTTTCACCATGTTTACCAACTCCGCCAGCTGAGTAACCGTAGACTTATCGTTTACATCATCAATTAGGTTAGCACAAGCAAAAATATATTTATATTTTTAACATGCCTATTGCACTAAAAAATACTCTTTATTATCAACAAGATAAATCAAACCAAGAATGTGCTTCATTTGTTTTTTAGTCTTTTGTACTTGTCAATAGTTGACAGTAAAACTTTCTAACAAAATAGTTATCCACAACCAACTGTTATACCCACAACCTGTGGAAAACCCTGTGCAAACTTACATGAATAACCAGCTAAAACACGTCTCTTGAGGAGTCGTTCAATTATTGAGCAATGAGCTATTTGTACCCAAGAATAACCTACTGTGTAAATGTGATACTAGCAAGGTGTACGAGTTTGCCTA
Organism: uncultured Alteromonadaceae bacterium; assembly: GCA_938085045.1. GTDB lineage: Bacteria > Pseudomonadota > Gammaproteobacteria > Enterobacterales > Alteromonadaceae > JABSOG01. The sequence goes on along the minus strand of CALKGI010000062.1, from coordinate 1,214 downwards.
TAATAAATAGGCAAATATTACATGGTAGGAAGTGGTTGCAAAAATACACTATGCCCTCGGTTAAATTACCCAATTCAGATCAAAAATAAAAATAATAAAACTTCATCGATTCTAAAATTAAATCGATGAAAATTGCTTTTTTTCACAATATTAACCTCAAAGTATTTTACTCAGCTATTAAACTGAATGCCAAACGAACAATTGAAGCGTATTTTTTTCCGGCCTTAATAGGCTTAGGAGACATTGAGCTTGTCAGCGCGATGAATTGAAAAACTATATACTTCCCCTCACGCTATCCTCGAACCATAAAAAACAACCCTCAACAAATTTTGTGAAAATTAAGGTTAATATCGCTACTCAAGGGAGTATATCTCATGAGTATTTATATTATCGTCACTCCCTCTACATCCATTAACCACAACGTCAACCATCCATAGGCACCAATCGAGTAGGGTGAGGCTCTCACCTCATCCCTCTCACAGAACCGTACGTACGGACCTCGTATACGGCTCCTGTATTCTTCATATTCTATCTGTATTTAATGTATGCAGACGGAGCGATCCATCCCGTGTTAACATCTTCTATTGAATACAGTTTCAGTTCTTCGAACCACTTATTCGGCATGGCGTAGCTTGCTAATGGACTGCTTGAATTTCGCCATGAGTTCATCTTGATGAACTTAAACGGCGGTTTGTAATTCAGTTGCTTCAATCGTCTATGTAACCTTGATGGCTTCTTCCACAATTTCAGCTGGACTGCCCTTAACCTTCGCCTTATCCAACCTGCTAGCGATTTAAAGTCCCGTTTGCAGTTGGCGATGCTGAAGTAATTTGCAAATCCCCGTATCACTGGGTTTAGGTAAGCTATAACACTTTCCAGATTCCGCCCACCGTTACGCTTGGTCAGTTGCTTCACCTTCTTCTTAAAGTTTTTGAGCTTCTTCGGCTGTATCCGCGTATACCGGCTACCAATTTCCCCCCCCAAGAATTTAACACCATCATCACTGTGTGCAATGTGCGTTTTTCTTGTATTTACCGTCAGTTTCAGGTCTTCCTCCAGTATCTGAGTTGCTTTAGACAGCGCATTCTTTGCCGCTGACTCACTACTGCATACAATCAAGATATCGTCGGCATATCTCACTATTCGGTGATTTCGCCGTTTCATTTCCTGATCGAACGCATCCAGATAGATAGTCGCAAGTAATGGGCTTATCA
>CALKGI010000061.1 GCA_938085045.1 uncultured Alteromonadaceae bacterium | reverse complement strand
CGTATATTTGACGTTGATGGCGCCGAAGTTGAGCGAGATATTCACACATCTGATGCTTCACACGAAGCGGGTGACAAAGGTGAGTATCGTCATTACATGATGAAAGAGATTTGCGAACAGCCAACCTCTATTCGTAGCACCTTGGATGGCCGTTTAGACACTGACACCATTCGTGATACGGTTTTTGGCGAAACTGCCAAAGACATCTTCGAAAAAGTAGAGCATGTGCAAATCATCGCTTGTGGTACCAGCTACCATTCATCCATGGTGGCCAAATACTGGCTTGAAGCCCACGCCAATATCTCGTGCAACATAGAGATTGCTTCTGAGTTCAGATACAGAAAGTCATTCGTTCACAAAAATAGCTTATTAGTGACCATTTCTCAGTCGGGCGAAACAGCAGATACATTGGCGGCTTTACGCTTGGCTAAAGAATTGGGTTACATGGCCAGCTTGACTATCTGCAACGTGCCGGGTTCGTCATTAGTTAGAGAATCTGATTTGTCGTTCATGACTCGCGCCGGTGCCGAAATTGGCGTAGCGTCAACCAAAGCCTTTACTACCCAGTTAGTGGGTTTGTTAATGATGGTTATCGCCATTGGCAAAGAAAAAGGCATGTCAGCACAGAAGCAACAAGCCTTTGTTAGCGCATTGAACAGCTTACCGACTAAAATCGAAGAATGCTTGACGCTAAATGATGCTATTGAACAAATGGCAGAAGAGTTTGCTGACAAACAAAACAGCTTATTCCTTGGTCGTGGCGAGCAATACCCAATAGCGATGGAAGGGGCATTAAAGCTTAAAGAAATCTCTTATATTCACGCCGAAGCGTATGCTGCTGGAGAGTTAAAACACGGCCCATTGGCACTGATTGATGCTGACATGCCAATCGTGGTTGTAGCGCCGAGTAATGAGTTGATAGAGAAGCTTAAATCAAACGTTGCCGAAGTGCGTGCAAGGGGCGGTATTTTATACGTCTTTGCTGATAAAAACGTAAACTTTAAAAACGACGAGTCTATGCGCGTTATTGAAGTACCACAGGTTGAAGATATTCTAGCGCCTATCGTTTACACCATTCCTTTACAGCTGCTTTCTTACTATGTGGCTATCATTAAAGGTACTGATGTTGACCAACCACGTAACCTTGCTAAGAGTGTTACTGTGGAATAAGCATTATTGGCACTAGGTTAAAACAAAAAAGCCGACTTTATAGTCGGTTTTTTTACTTCTAATATTCGAAAATGAGCTGTTTCAATGTCAAAATACCAGCCACCATTTACACTAACGAACAAAATATTAATACTGGTTGCCAATATTAGCGAAGCCATTGGTCGTTTGACTGCGCGGATTGAAATCGATAATGAGTTACGACTTCGTAGAGTTAATCGTATGCGAACATCAAGAGGGTTACTACCTAGCAGCGAATTGCAAAGACTATTGGGGTTAAAAGACAAGAAATCATTTAATGAACGTTACTTACAACCGGCTTTGCGCGCTGGAGTCATTGAAATGGAGACTCCTGATAAACCAAGTCGTCGATTGCAAAAGTATCAACCCCGACAGCGCCAACTGATCAAGAGAAAAAGTAATCATAGCAATGGCTCGTATGCTTTAATTGGATATCGTTCTGGTACGCGTTGCGTCGGCAATGTGCTCCTGCATTGTCCTAATAAGTTATATCCATATAGCGATTATCCTTACGATAAATGGCGTATATCTCATGTATTTTACTTAGCGCTTAGCGCAGTACTTCTTTTTTAACCGCCTCACTTAATCTTCTTCCATAATTTGGTAATAACCTTTACGCGCATAAAAAACGATCTAAAAACGATTGCTCTACGCCTTAATTACCGATACTATCGCGCCCATTATCTAATGAAAAGTCAATAATAACAATAATGAACATCGCTATGATCAATAAAATTGTCGTACTTTTAGTGCTTTGTACCACCTCATTTTTTGCAACCGCCCAAAGCAAACAACCACCGACACCAGTAATGGTATCGCACATTAATTTTCTTAACGAGCTGTCGCATCGACGGCAAGTCAACACCTTCTTCCCCAATTCACAAGCGACTAATGAATTGCAAAAGCATTTTGTTAATGTGAGCAAAGGTAATTTGACGTTTATACGAAGAGACCTTGTGACACACGGTCGGCTGCCTGTGAATATGGCTAGAGTATATGACTCTACCATTCAAAGCAGCGATTTTGGTATGGGTTGGCAGTTGTCTTTGGCCGAGACTATCGAGGTTTTAGATGATGGTTCGCTTTCGTACCAAGACGACACCGCGACTTTAAATACCTTTGTGCCAGCTGCTGTAGGTTTTAATATCAGCCCTGCACAAAACAGCGACATCAAATCGGTGATGTTTAACGGTGCAGGTCAACTGCAAATCACTTACCTCAGTGGCTGGGTTAAGCAATTTGAAAAGCACGGTGAGAAACACCGCTTGGCCAGCATTACAGACAACAACAAAAACCGCCTTACATTGAATTACCATGAAGGACAATTGGCCGCAGTGATTGGTGCCAATGGTCGTCGCATCGATATCAAACGAAACGGTCAAGGCCGAATAGCCAGCATCGAAGACAATAACGGTCGAATCGTAAAATACCATTACAGCCAAAAAGGCTTGCTAGAAGCAGTTGACGATTTAGGTGGTAACCAATGGCAATACCAATATCACGGCAATGGTCTGTTACACAAAGTACTCGATCCAGAAGGTCAATTCGCTGCTAAATTCAGCTTTGGCAGTGATAAAAAAGCAACCTCGGTTAAAGTTCGCGCACGAAAATATCGCTACAGTTACAAGGGCAACAAAACCGAGGTTACCGACGAAAAAGGCGATACAACAACGTTTGTGCAAAATGGCCAAGATATAACCACCACAGTGACGGACGCCTCAGGTTTCACCAGTCGTATTGTTTTAAATGAGCGCAATCAAATCACTAAACTGTTTCACAACGATAAATTGCAAGCCAAAATAGTTTACGACGACAACGGTCGCCCATATCGTTACGACATCAACGGTAAGCCGACACAAATGGAACGCGATATCTTGCAACAAAATTACCAATATGATGATGCCGGACGCCTGCTATCGGTTGGTAATACGGCCTTCGTCTATGACGCTCGAGGTAACTTAATCCAACACAAAACTGATAAATTGGTTCGCACTTATAAGTATGCTGCTAATGGTGATGTGCTCGGCGAATCGCAATCAAATTTTGGTTTTGCACCTTCGACTTCAAATTACAGTTACAACAATGATGGTCAGCTAACCACCATTAAAACCAACGGGCAAACCAGCAAATTCGAATACAACCCAATTGGCAAGCTCAGCAAAGTCACTTTCGCTGATGGTGCAAACCACAGCTATCAATACGATAAATTGGGCTTTAGAAAACACATCAAACGCAGTGATAAAAGTTCAGTTGATTATGTTTACGACAAGGTTGGTAACCTCACCGAATCCAAAAAGGCTGTTGAAGGTATTAACAGTAGCAAAACCAACAAACAAAAGCTCAATGCCAGCAACCAAGTCGTAAAAATCAGCCATGATGGTCAAACGCCTTTGGCCATAAAGTACACCACCAAAGGCAACCCGAAAGCAATTACACAGGACGATAAAACGTTTGAATATCAATATGACGCCTTTGGAAGATTGATAGGTGTTACAGATCACGAAAAAGGACAACTAAACTACACCTATCAAAAAGACGAACCCGATATTCGACTACAGCTCGACGACCGCACAAAAGGCGCAAAAAGCCAGCAAACTCAAGTCACCGGTCATAACCAAACCCAAACACAGCTGCACTACGCCAGAGTGAGTGGTTCACCATGGCAATCTGTTGTCTGGAATGAAGCCTTAAATCGGTTGCTTGTACCATCGCTTGATCAAATAACCGCGCCAGATGATGGTTATCAGTCTGCCAAGCAACGCAGAAGATTAAGAGACGCGAAATCAACAATCAAGCACCAGCAAAGGGCTTACGACAAGCCTTCTAATGCCCAATTCAGACCAGCAGAATATTCGTTTTCGAACTGTACTTCAGACGCTGGCGGTCCGGGAGACCTGAATGACAGTGGTGGCAGCGGGTCAGATTGCTATTTATATGGCGTGATACTAGATGCTGCCAGCACTATCACGGCTGGCAGCCCTTATACGTTCTCGGCTTATTCGGTTGCTGACGATAAATGCACGACAACAAATTACAGTTTTTCAATCGACAATGTGGCGATGGGCCAAAACACATCGGGCTATTTTCCCTACACCTTCACCCAACCGGGTGCGCATTCTGTGCAAGTGAGTGCCGAGTGTTCTTGCGGTGGCACTTTTAAATTGGATGGCATGAATGTTAATGTTGAGCAAGCTGCTCCTTCGAGTGTTTCATTGGGTATTTATTCTCAACCAACGCTAACACTTTTGGATACGTATACTTTGACGACAACGGTGCAGCCATCATCGCTAACAGTGTCTAATTACAAAATAGAAATCAAAAAACACGATGCAACAACTTGGGAAGAGCTTTATAGTGGTAATAGTAGGACATTTTCAAGTTATGCCAAAGTAGCAGGTTACTTCAAATTGAGAACAACGGTGACTATTGATAAAAAGGAATATCAGTCGAACGAGCTGGATATTGAAGTCCGTTTTCCAGATTTCTACCAAATTATTGGTGACTCACATGTGGAATCAACTATACGGCAAGGCTGGCAACAGATATTGGATGATACCTCACCGACACGCCGAAGAGAAAGAGGGTTTTGGGTGCAGCTAAACACAGCGACAAAACAGTATGAAATTATTCATATTTTACCGAGTGCAGAAGATTGGACAGATAATGAACATGCTGCAAGCATATCGTTATGGCCAATACCAATCGAGAGTTCGGCAAATCCCAGTCCTTTGCAAGGCGTCACCTATAATGTTGCCACATTCCATGGTCACACACCAAGGACCTACATTGACCGCCCACGGGACGTAGGCCCAAGTACTGCCGATGACACCAACAATAAAATCAATTTTTTAGTTGTCGGCATTGTATACGATTATATTGCTGCGCCGATTACAGGCGACAGTATTCCCGCTTATCATCCGCTAAATAGCCCGGTTAAAGCTTACTTGACGGACCGCTCTCGCAGGAGCACACCGCTGTGAATATCAAATATGTAATAATCCTGCTGCTTGGTATCAGCAACTTGTCATGTACAAACGAAGATAAGACACAGACTGAAAAGCAATCACCCGACACCAAGGTTTTCGTAAAAGAAAAAAAGAAGGTAGAAGACGGCTCGTCATTTTACGATAAAGCCAGAGCGCGAATGGAAGCGAAAGCGTTGGCGAAAAGGGAGCTTAAGTGGGCCAGAAATCTAGCTGAACAGCAGGCTTTCGCTCAAAGCAATTATATTCATATCAACGGCAAGATTGCCAGAGTACGTAACATAACATTGGTAAACGAAGCAGCAAAAGCTGCGGAGCAGGCCACTTTTATTTTAATAAAAAAGGCACTTGCAGGATTAAACGGGAGTCCAAAGATACAAGAAGGGTCAAAAATTAGTGTCACTGAAAGTAAAGGAAAGAAAATTGTGACATTTAGTGAGATTTTAAAAGACAGACGTAATGGCGCGTCATACAGAGCCAAAGTGACCTTTGATGCCCAGGGTGATAACATTATTGGTATTATGGGTAGTTAAGTATTCTGGCGACTACCTTTGTCAACCTGTGCTAGTCAGAGCTAGGGAAAAGTAAACTGGCACAGCGTCGAGTGGCACTTGCTTATATCGCAATCAGTAGTAGCCGTAACTAAAAAGCCAACCGTTTTAGTAAAGAACTTTTTTGTCTGCCCACAAAACAAAAAAGCCGACTTCATAGTTGGTTTTTTCTTCTAATTTTCGAAAATGAGCTGTTTCAATGTCAAAATACCAGCCTCCATTTACACTAACGAACAAAATATTAATACTGGTTGCCAATATTAGTGAAGCCATTTACCTGTTGAAAGCTTAATCCACGAACATCAAGAAGGTTATTACTTGTCCATCAGGCAAAGTACAACAAAATCAGACGCTGCACCCTTTGTTGAATTTATGCTGGAAATGATTTTGGCGGCTATTGGTGAATCATCAAAATCTACCCCTCAAGTCACCCCTCAAGTTAGCCCCCAAGTTGAAAAGTTGCTTTGTGTTTTGTTTGGTGAAATGACAGTTCCTAATAAAACAGCAGTCGATTGCAAAAACATCGATTGATTTGAAGGAGTCGTGACTGTAATAACGAAAGTGTTTTTCTTCCACCCCTCGTCAACCATTCTCCACAACACCCGTTACGGTAAGTAACTTTACTTGGAGAAAATAACAATGAAACCAGTGACCGCTTTTTTAAAAACTTTACGGGCCAGATGTTTTTATCAACCCTTCTTGCTCGCTATTCTTTTATCAACCTCATTTTCGGCTCGTTCAGAGAATGTTTTGTTGGTGATTGCTGATGACTTAGGGTTAGATTACTTTGAAAAAATCTGCCCTCAGTTTTATGGCTCGACGACTGAGACTATCGCACCAAACATCAGTGAATTGTGCAAACGGGCGGTATTTTTCAGTAATGCTTGGGCTTATACCGTCTGCTCGCCTACCAGAGCTTCAATGCTCACTGGTCGCTATGGGTTTAGAAATGGCGTAACGCAGGTGCAAGGTGATGTACAGCAATCGGTGATTGAAAGTAATGAAATGACCATTCCCAAAGTATTGGATGCGGTTAACTCTGGTTACGCTCACGCCAACATAGGTAAGTGGCATCTACAAAGTTCGATAGTTGATGGTGCATACCCTGTTGAAATGGGTTGGGACTATTATTATGGCTTACTCAGCGGCGCCGTTAGTGATTATTCTAATTGGCAAGTGACCGAAGCGACCCGTCTAGCTGATGATACTATTGACGTATCTAAGCTACTTGAAACGCAAACAGAATATGTGACCACTAACGTTTCAACCCAGGCACAGCAATGGCTCGATGAGAAAAATACAGCGCAACAACCTTGGTTACTTTGGTTGGCCTATACCGCGCCTCACAGCCCATTTCATAAACCACCAGCTGACTTGTTAACGGGCTCTACATTTGCCGACCTGCCTGAAACTGGCGCAAGCGATGCTGAGTACTATCAAGCGATGATTTATGCCATGGACACTCAGCTGGCAGCAGTGCTTGAATCGGTAGATTTGAGTGATACCTTTATTGTATTTATGGGGGATAACGGTAGCCCGGATGATGTTGTTGCCAATGAATTGTTGGGCAAATCGAAAGGTTCGGTTTATGAGGGCGGTTTGCGAGTGCCATTAATCATCATTCCACCAAATACTGGTGAATACTCTGGCACAAAGCAGGTAGATGATTTGGTTCACAGTGTTGATATTTTTCCAACCTTGCTAGAGATGGCCGGGCAGGATATGAACCAACTCCAAACGCTTGGTGCACCGCTTGAAAACATTGATATCGACGGTAAAAGCTTACTAGGCTATCTGACTGATGGCGATTTGACGAACGCGCTTGATGCACGAACCACGCTTTACAATGAAGTGTCACCGGCACAACAGAGCGGTTCACGTACGGTGCGAAACGAATTTTTTAAGTTGATAAAACACAATACGGGTGAAGAAGAGTTTTATTCGATCAATTGCTCAATGGCCGAAGCTGATTGCGTCAATACTTTTTTGCCAACCGAAACAACCGATTGGCTGGCCGACCAACTCCCGCGAGAATTACCAGCAAAACGGATAAGGGCTTACAAAACATTGTCTACTCACCTTGACGACATGACGCAAATCAGTGATTGCGAAGCTGGGCAAACCGACCCGGTTAATACTGCGTGTGGCAGTTTGTATTAGCCGTTGTTATTTATCACCGAACACTTGTTTGACTGCCGCCATGATCATTTGTTCGTTGGCGCGTAGTCGGTAGTCGGCTGATTGGTCTATCCATCTAATCACACCGGTTTCATCAATCAATAAAGTCGTGGGAATAGACATCGATTTAAACTTCATCATCATAGGAAAAGGAATGCCAAACAACGTGAAGGAGTATTTTGAGTTGCCACCCAGTGCTTTTTGATGCTCAAGCCCATATTGTTTGACCACTTTAAGGTTGGGGTCTGAAAGTAATGTATGGGTGAGATTGTCGCGTACTTTGTGCATTTTGCAGTTTTCGACAGTATCGCCAGACAGGGCCACCACGTTTATCTTAAATTGCTGTAGCTCAGGCGCCATTTCTTCAAATTGCTTGAGTTCGGCGCTGCAATACAAGCACCATGCCCCCCGGTGAAACTTCAGTAAGGTTCTTTTTCCAGTAAACGCTGTTTCGTCAAAGGGCTGATTCGCATCAGTTTGACTGTTAAAAGGCAAAACAGTGTCTCCCACCTTGACTCTTATGTCGCCCAGCGGTGTTTTACGCAAGCTTAATATCCACAAAAACACCACGCCAGTTATTATCGATAAAACAGCGGGAACAGCAATACCAACTGTTACTTCCATCCATAGTGCGGCTGCTGGTAAGGCTATGCCGATAAGTAATGCGCCAATTAACCCCACTGGGCGTGCTGGCACCTGATGTTTAGCTAGTGTTGAAAAATAAACGACTAAACCTGCCAGTGTTACAACTAAGCCGAGCAAAGCGAGAGTTAAAGCCACAATGTTGTTTCTTTTGTTATGTTTTGATGGGAATACTATAGCAAGATATTGATTGGTTTGGCTTTATTCGAATGCGCTCGCAGCGGTTAAGCCACTTTTTCGGTGGGTAAGCTCGCCATGCTTTCAATCAAGGCGACAAATACGGGCACTTTGTGCGAGCTTATTGGCGATTTGTTTTGCAACAGAGTTTGAAATGCGGTTTTGTGCAGGCTGCGCTCAAACAGTGCATCGGCCACCCAAGTCATGATGTGACTAATACCATAGTCTTCAAAAACATCTTCCCAAGAGGTTACCGCTATACTGCCGTTTTCATCCTTAAACGGTGCTAAAGCCTGAGTTAACTCTGCGTCAAATTTGTTGGCAATGGCTGGGCCCAGCACAATTTTACGCAAAAATGGCAAGAACGCCGACAGTTGCTCCCGAGGTACTATGTCAAAAAACTGTTGTTTTTGCCAGTGCGAGACATCAGCTGAAAATGTTTAACAAATACTTCCACCAAAACCCGGTTATTGTATTGAGTGCGCCGTTTTGACAATTCTGCGAGTAATCGAGCGACTTTATCTTCAAGCGAATCACACTGCGATTTGAGCTTTTCGTTTTCGCTTTGAACTTCTATATAACGACTTTTTTCGTCGGCGATATCATTGTTGAGTTTTTTTAATTTTTTGTGAGGGCAAGTGCCGCCATTTCTAACATAATCACATTTTCCGCTGGAATCGAATTCTGCGGCCAGTGCGCTATCGAGCTTGTTGGTGAAATGGCCCACCATAAAAGAGCCTTTTTTAGTATGTGGATTGAACTGCGTATTGGGGTCGGTTTTGTGAAGGCAATGCAAAAAACCTTGAAACAATGACTGAGCCTGCGCGGCAATAGAAAAGGCAGCACTTTGGTTAGAAAGAAGGATAGGGCAGCCCTCGGGGCAACCTTCTGGGATATAGGTTGTATCAGTCTCATTTTTCATTTCAATCACTTCTCTTTCGTTACAGCTCATTGACGAGAACAGGTTAAAAATAAATCTTTTGTTATTGTGTTGAGATAAAAGTTTAAAGTATTTGAGCGGTTTTTAAACCTTAAAAGACTGGTTAACCAGTTAAGTGTTATAACAAACTCATTGAAAATTAGTTGTTTATGATGAGGTTTAGTGTGTTAAAACGGCAACAACCCGCAGCAAATGTAATATATGTCTCACAGCAGTAACAAGGATCTTCCACTGGGGAATGTTGGCCCGTGATGATCACCGGGCCGATTCAATTTTTCAAACGTTACAATTTACGCCAAACCAAAGCCTTGCCGGGAGTTGCGCCACGGGTCCACCATTTAGCTTCAAAAGTGTTGCCTTGATATGTCACCTTATCACCAGCGACATAGGTCGCATCGCTTTTCCACGCCGCAGCTGCAAGATTAGTTACCGTCACAACAAAGGATTTTTCGCTCGACAATTGGCCGTCAGAGACTTTGACAGACAAAGTATACTGAGTGTCTTCAGTGACTTGGGGCGCAACCAGCGAGATGTTGGCATCGCCACCACCAAGCGTAAAGCCGCTAGGTACAGTCCATTGCCAAGTTAATGCATCATTTTCATCGTCAAATGCATGAACGTGAATGTTTTGAATGGCTTGCTCACTCATGCTGATGTTATCAATGTCGTTTATGTGTGGCGCAGTGTTGGCAGGCTGCGAAACAACGGTTAAGTTAAAGGTGTGGTCGGCATTGTGTACCCACACCTGATTGGCGGCGACATTATTGGTATCAAACACAATCTCGTTTTGCGCGTTCTTAACTCCTACTTGGATATCTTGAACGTTGTCTAAAACTAAAAGTTCGGCAAGTTTTTGTTGCCAGTTGGCGACATTGGCTTCGGTAACTTTAAAGGTTTGATTGATGATCTCTTGTCCAGTTTCACCAAACAATCGCGCGCGGGCTACATCGCCAACTATTGCTGTTTGACCTTGTTTTACAAAAAATCCGGCAGCTAACCATTCTCCATTACCAGTGCCACTTTGTTTGATGGTGATGTCGCTACAATTATAGAAGCCTTCGCCACCGGGATCGTTACGTTGCCAGCGGCTATATAGAATGGCATCACCACTACGGTCTGCTGGAATGGCGACATACATTTCGTAAAAACGATTGCCATCGGCATCTTTGATAAAGTCGATGTTTTCGTGAGATTGCACCAGTTCAAGGTCATCCCAGCCCAAAGTGTCGGTTGTGGTGTTAAAACCCGGTTTGGTTAAATAGAAGCGCCAAAAACTGGGGTTATGCGGTGTGTTGGCACGGTATTTCACTTTGATGTCGCCATTGGCATTGGGCGACACCTCAGTGCGTTGCCAGTGTACAGACGGTAAATTCATACCTGCTTTGGCAGGATCGGCACCGGCGCACAAGGTGCCATCAGTCAGTTTGGCCTCAACAGCCGTTTGATTATGATAATCGGCCACCAGCGCGGCAAATTCAGGCTTTTGAGTGAACTGATAATGACCTGTAGCCAAAAAGGCCGCACGACAGGCAAGGTTAGGAATATTACTGCCATCGGCTGGCCACCAAAAACCGCCTTGCTCGTCACATATTGCTTGACGGGCTTTAGGGCTGACCGGATAACCATGGGCATTCACCTGAGCAGGTAAACTTAATAGGGCTGTGGCAAGCGCCACACCAAATGTTGTTATTGTTTTCATCTTGTTATTCTCTTTTTTTATTGTAAATACGTGGTTTGACAGCGTTGTCATTGCTTCTGTTAAAAAAACGGCAACGCCGCTTGTAAGCCAGGTGGCAAACCCACCTGCTAAAAAACATGTTAACTAAAACTGGTCAATTGACATGCCAAAATGATTATAGGCAGTGGTTGAGGAATTAAACAACATAAGCGCAATTAAAACGCTACTCACTTTGGAGGGGTTTTGTAATTAAAGATTTACAAGGCAGGTTGCTTGGGTGTTGCTTGACTGAAGATATTACTCATCATCAAAAGCAACCACCTGATTCCTACCTTTCTTTTTGGCTTGATACAAGGCGTTGTCTGCCTGTTTAAACAAATCAATGTCATTTAACGCTTCGCCTGCTAGTGATGATACGCCAATACTGGCGGTTACAAAGTTGGCGACGCTTGAAAATTGATGCTCAATGGCAGAGTGTTCGATATTGTCTTTAATTGATTTGGCAAAGTGCTGAGCGCCTTTAATGTCGGTTGAAGGCATTAAAACCACAAACTCTTCACCACCATAACGAGCGGCAAAATCGGTTGTTCGGGTGAGTGAATTGGCAATGATTTGAGCGACTTTTTTGAGTGTAATATCACCTTTATCGTGGCCATAGTTATCGTTAAACGGTTTGAAAAAATCAATATCAATGATCATTAATGACATCGCTTGTGATGCCCTTTTGGATGCCGCAATGGCGTTGCTCAAGGTTTGTTCATACAGGCGACGATTGGCAATTTGAGTGAGCGTATCGACTTCACTGAGGGTTTTGAGGGCGTTGTTGGCAGCTTCTAATTCTTGGGTGCGTTCACGAACTGTTTGTTCTAGCGCATCACGGTGTTGTTTTAAGGCCTTTTTTTCTCTTTCTTGAAACCACAGTGGAATAAACACTAACCCGATCATCAAAATTATCACTAAAGCTAACACCGCCAGTATCACAACTCGGGTGAGTCGGTAAGGTTGTAAGGCTTCTTGGGCGTCAATTTCAGTGGCAAGGCCTATGCCTAGGTGTTCGTTCCATGTCCACGCTCCAAAAACGGGCGCGCCACGATAATCTCGGTACGATTCAAAATAAGCGGCCGTATTGCCTGCAATTGCGCGTTTGGCCATTAGGGTTAAGGGCCTGTCTTGCATCACTTGTTTGGGTTTGAAGCCAGTGAGGATATTGCCGCCCGGATCGCTAACGCGAATTGACAACGTACTCACTTCATCTTGGCCTATGTGTCCGGCAGTTCTTAGGTGCTCGGTAAAACGGCTTTGAGTCAGTAATACCCCGCGCTTATCGAAGGCGTAAGATTCACCACTTTGGCCTATTTGGCCCAATTGAGTGATCCGGCTGAAATTGGCTGTGGGGTTTAACCGCAGGGTTAGCGCGCCAATGATGGTATTACGTTCATCTTTAATAGGGGCAGCAACAAAAATTGTGGGCTGTTTGTGACGAAGCTCTCCAGATTTTGTCATTAAAGGCACGTCAGAACTGACACTGGGAATAAACAGGGTTTCGCCCTCAAATACCCTATCTAAATAGTTTTTACGTTGCTGGTTAATTAGGTTTTCGGTGCCAATGTTGCTATCTCTCATAGAGGCGACACTAACCCTGTTTGGGGCTATTACAAAAAAGCCTTGATCAGCGTTTTTGCTTAATTGATTACTCATCAAAGCTCTCAATTGACTCAAAGCAAGGTCGTCTTGTTTTACCAACAAGGTTTTTGACAGTTTGAGCACAGCAGGGTCGTTAACGACAAAATCTAAATCTTTCAATCGGGCATCTAGCCATAACTGTAAAGCTTCTTCGGTAATATGTAGCACTGTGTCTAGCGACTTGTGAATGTTTTGTTTGGAGTCGGCTGCGATGTATAACAAGGAGATCCAAGTTGCTATCATGATCAGGCCCAAAAATATCGGTGGAAATATCATTGAGGTGGTAAATTTCATGTTTCTTTGTTGCACTTCCAAAGTTGGGCCTTTTAACGAAAAAAAATTGGATGGTTCTTAGGGGAAGTTTAGCACCAAACTAAAATTCATGCTAAAGTCACGCGTCCTAGGTGCATATATTTAAGAATATTCAAGGAAATAGTCCAGTCTACCACCATGCCTTATAGCAGAATTACTATTCATGACCACACCAGTGAAGCCAATTTGTTTGCCCGTAGGGCTTTTGTTGCATTTGCATTTGTCATCGTTTTGTTGATTGTGTTGATATTCAATCTTTATAACCTTCAGGTTGAACGTCATGAGGACTACCAAACTCGCTCCAATGATAACCGTATTAAACTACGCCCGATAGCGCCCAATCGAGGGCTTATTTTTGACCGTAATGGCAAGTTACTGGCCGAGAACCGACCAACTTATTCGCTTGAAGTCGTGCCCGAAAAAGCCGGTGGGCTTAAAGAGATGGTTGAGCAAGTCGGTCAAATTATTGAACTCAGTGATGAGCAACGAAAAACTTTTGTTAAAAATGCAAAGCGTCAACGCCGTTTTAAACGTTTGGTGTTAAAAAATAACCTCAGCGAGAAAGAAGTCGCCAAATTTGCGGTGCAACAACACAACTTTCCTGGGTTGAGTATTGAAGCCCGGTTAACACGGTTTTATCCCTATGGCGATGCGCTGACTCACGCTTTGGGATATGTCGGTAAAATTAATAAAAAAGAACTGAACGCCATTGATGCGCAGGGTAACAGCGCCAATTATGCGGCTACCCGCGATATGGGCAAACAAGGGCTTGAACGTTTTTACGAAAACCAGTTACATGGGCAGGTAGGTTATCGCGAAGTCGAAATCAACAGCCGGGGAAGGGTGTTACGTACGCTCAGCACTGTACCACCGGTTCCGGGTAACGACCTTACCCTGACGCTAGATATGGATTTGCAACAAGTCGCCCAGCAGGCTTTAAAAGGACACCGGGGCGCAGTTGCCGCCATAGATGCAAGAGATGGCGGTATATTGGCGTTTTATTCTAATCCGAGTTACGACCCCAATTTATTCGTTCATGGTATTAGTTCAAAGGATTATCGTCCGCTTATTACTTCAAAAGACAGGCCATTAATAAACCGAGTCACACAAGGTCAATATCCGCCAGCATCAACCGTAAAACCCTTTATGGGATTGTTGGGCTTGGATGAGGAATTTGTGACTGCCGACACCAAAATACCAGATCCGGGTTATTACCAAATTCCCAACGTTTCCCGAAAATACCGTGATCATGCCAAAAATGGCCATGGTATGGTCGACATCTATACGTCAATAGCGAAGTCGTGCGATGTGTATTATTACGATCTTTCGTACCGTCTTGGCATCGACAAGATCAGTGACTTTATGGTTCGATTTGGCTTTGGTGAAAAAACCGGTGTTGATATCTTCGAAGAGTCTAGAGGGATAATGCCCTCAAACGCTTGGAAAAGGGCAGTGCACAATCAACCATTTTATGCCGGAGACCTTATCTCTGTAGGCATTGGTCAAAGTTATTGGACTGCCACGCCGTTACAACTGGCCTTTGCGACGACAACGCTGGCCAATAAAGGCATTGTTAGAGCGCCACATTTTGTCGATAAGCAACTGATAAGGCAAAAGGAGGCTGATCAATCTATAACAACAGCTTTGGTTGTCACTGAAGACCCCGATCACCCGCCCATAGTGCTTAAAACACAAGATAATTGGCAAATCGTTCTAGACGGAATGCACAGAACAGTTAAAAGTGGCACTGCACGGAATGTGTTCAGAGGCACCGATTACGATTCAGCAGGCAAAACAGGCACCGCTCAGCGGGTTAACGTCGCGGCAGATGTTGAATACGATAAAAACAAAATCTCAAAACGCAACCTACCCAATGCGATGTATATTGGTTATGCGCCATTTGATAACCCTGAAATTGTCATTGCTGTTGCAATTGAAAATGGCGAACATGGTGGCAGTGCCGCGGGACCTGTGGCGAAAATGATTATGGATAGGTACTTTGAAAAAAAACGCGCAATTGAACAGCTTGATGTCGACAAGGTGATCGCGCAAAGGAGCAATTAATTCAAATTAATTTTGAGTTAAATGAAAATAAATCAAAAAAGATTTGAAGGTTTATTAAAGTCCCGTCACTAACCCTCCATACACAGCAATAATGCGGTTGTAACTTACGGAGAAAATCATGAAAAACTGTCATGAAGTCAAAGGCCAAATCGATAACTTTGCCAACCTAAACGAACAGCAACGACAAGACGTGCAGGTTCACACTGCTGATTGCCAGCAGTGTAGCCAGTACAAAGTTGTTGCTGATACCACTGCTGATTTGTTGGGATCATTTAACAGCCAACTAAAACAAATGCCCACTAACGATTATCTTCAAAACAGTAACCATCTTTATCAACAAACCAAAGCCCGAGCTAGCAAAGACCGCCGCACAACGCTGGTGGGTATTACCTCTATGGTCGTAAGTTTGTTTGCCCTTGTTTGGTTTTATGTCCAAGGCGACATGGCACTTGAAGGTGCGTTAATACTGGGTGGCTGGGCTATCGGTGGTGGTATTGTAGCGTGGTGGTCTGCTCATAAAGCCTCGCGATTTAGTTCAGTATCACAAGAACCATCAAAAGATTTTATGCTTGGCTGGGCAAAGGAATTAAGCCGGGAGATCACTATCACCAAAGCGGTGGCGGGTATTTTATCTGTAGAAATTATTGTCTTTTTGTTCAAGCTTGTCAGCGATGGTGCTTTAGCCGAGGGTTTGGTGGTTTTACTGGGGGTTAATGTGGTGCTGGCCATTGGCGTGATTTACGCTTTTGCCGTTGAGTTACCCAAGCTCAAAAATGAATTGGCCTTAATAACACAAGACGCCTGATTATGGGTGATTTAGACAACCAATTCGATTTACAGCGGTATTTAAACAGCACCGCAGCAGAGCGTGAACGGATGATGGAAGCTTTATTTAAGCAGTATTATCCGTTTGTTTACCGTTTGGCTTTTAGCTTGTGTGGCCATGCTATGGAGGCACAAGATGTCAGCCAAGAGGTATTTATTGCAGCGATGAAAGGGCTGGCAAAATTCAGAGGCGAGTCGCAGTTAAGTACATGGTTATATCGAATTACCACCCGGGTTGCCGGCCGGCATTTGGCACGAAGAGCACGGCACCAAGGGGACGATGAACCCATCGAACACGTAGCTAGTCGTGACAAGGCAGATGCAGACGTTGTTACCAGTCAATTGATTCAGGCTATATCAAAACTGTCGTTGCCCCTGCGCACGGTGTTGTCGCTGGTGGCGATTGAAGGTGTGTCTCATCAAGTGGCTGCCGATGTACTAGGTGTGCCGGTTGGGACTATTTGGTCGCGTTTGCATACGGCTCGTAAGCAATTGGCGGCGAATTTGGCATATTTGGCATAGGAGGGCGATTTATTTCTGCAAAACAACAACTTATAAACTTGCTCTATTTCTAGCCATTTTAAGAATAATAAAACTATTGCCCCTATAAAAGATTTCCTTTATTATCCCCTTGATTTTCAATACTAATACCCATAATAATAAAAATAGGATGAGCATGTTAAACAAAACCATTTTGTTATTGGTGATTTTTACAACGGCTTTTGTCGCCACAAAAACACACGCCACCGAAAACAAACAACCCCCATCATCACAACTGGTATCTCATGTTGGCTTGCTCAACGAACTGTCATCACGCCGGCAAACCAGCCGATTTTTTACTGTGCAAAAGCCTGCAATTACACTTGGCTTATCTAAACATTTTGTTAACGTTGGCAGCGGTCAACTGTCGTTTCAGATTAGAGATTTAATCACCGTAGGTCGCAGACCTTTGGTGCTTGCCCGAGTATATGATTCAAGCTTGGTTGGCGGCGGCGACTTTGGAGATGGTTGGCAGTTGAGTTTGGCTGAAACAATTGAAGTGTTAACCGATGGCACTTTGCTTTATCGAGATGACACGGCGACTTTAAACAGGTTTGTGCCGACTACTGTTGGTTTAAGATAGACCCCGCCCAAAACAGTGATATTAAGTCAGTAATGTTCGATGGTGAGGGTTTATTGCAAATCACATACTTAACCGATTGGGTAAAGCGATTTCAAAAATTTGGCGACAAACACCGCTTGGTGAGTATTACTGATAACAATAAAAACAATCTTTCATTGAATTATCACGAAAATCAATTGAGTGAGATTGTTGGGGCCAATGGCCGTAAAGTAACCATCAAACGTGATGATCAACGCCATATCAGCGCAATTACTGACAATAACAATCGTATTGTGCAATACCATTACAATCAAAAAGGATTGCTTGAAGCCGTTATTGATTTGGGTGGTAATCAAACAAAATACCAATATCACGGCAATGGCTTGTTGCACAAAGCCACCGATCCCGAAGGCCAATTGGCGGCGCAATTTAGCTTTGGTAAAAATAATAAAGCGACCTCGGTAAAAATCCGCGCACGTAAATTTCGTTACAGTTACAAAGGCAACAAAACCCAAGTAACTGATGAAAGTGGCCAAACAACGACTTTTGAGCAAAATACAAAGGGCGTGACCACTTCAGTAACCACCGATGCAGGCTTTGCCAGTCGAATAGTCTTGAATGAGCGTAACCAAGTAGCCGAGCTTTGGCATAAAGAGCCGGGCCAAAGCGGTGCACTGCAAGCCAAAATCGTATACGACGACAATGGTCGCCCTGCTCGTTACGACATCAATGGCAAACCGACTCAAATGGAGCGCGATCTGCAACAACACTGCTATCAATACGATGATGCAGGACGCTTGCTAGCAGTCGGCGATAGATCATTCACCTATGACGCCCGAGGTAACTTAACCCAACACAAAACTGATAAATTTGTTCGAACTTATCAGTATGCCAGCAATGGTGATGTCGTTAGCGAGTCAACAAGCCTGATGGGGTTAGCCGCAACAACAGTCGATTACGGCTACAACAATGATGGCCAATTAACCCAAATAAAAGCCAACGCTCAAATCTCTAAATTTGAATACAACCCTATTGGCAAGTTGAGCAAAGTCACCTTCCCCGATGGAGCCAGTCATGCCTATCAATACGACAAGTTAGGCTTTCGAAAACACACCAAACGCAGCGACACCAGTGCGGTAGATTACTTGTATGACAAGGTTGGCAATCTCAAAGAAACTAAAAAATACCAAGTAGGCGCTACCATTGGCCACAGCAACAAAATCACCTTGAACGACAATAATCAGGTCATGGCGGTTACAGGCGTTGGGCAAACGCCAATGACCATAAAGTACACAGCTAAAGGCAATCCACAAAGCATCAGCAAGGGTGAAAACACCACAGAATATCAATATGACAGCCACGAAAGGTTAATAGGCATAAATGACAGTCAAACAGGCCAAGTTAACTACGCCTATCAAAAAGGTGAAGAAGGCATTCGCTTGCAGTTAGATGACAGAACCAAAGGCGAGCGAAGCAACCGAGCGCAAGTCACAGCCCACAATCAGACTCAAGCCCAATTACAATACGCCCGCATGACAGGCTCACCTTGGCAATCGGTAATCTGGCACGAATCATTGAACAAAATACTGGTGCCTTTACCCGGTGAAATCAACGCACCTGACATTGGTTTTCAATCGACCAAGCAGCGCAGGCGATTACGAGATGCTAAATCTATCATCAAAGGCCAGCAGCTTGAGCACGATAAACCCAGTAATAGTCAGTTCACACCGAGCGAATACAGCTTAGTTAATTGCGACATAGTTGGCGACGATGGCGAACCCGGTGGTACCACTCAAGACTGTTATCTTCATGGTGTAATACTCGATGACGCCAGCACGATAACAGTAGGCATTCCTTATACATTCTCAGCCTTTGCTGTCGCCGGAAGCAAGTGCGAACCGACATACAGCTTTGCTGTTGATGGCGTTAATGTGGGGCTAAGTGATAGCGGTTATTTTACCCACTCATTTGGTACGCCAGGAGAGCATTCGGTGCAGACCACAGCCCACTGTCGGCGGTGTGTTGGTTATTATAAGTGGGATGGCATTGAAGTGAATGTTCAATGCCCGTTACCCGTAAGCCAAACATCTACGCGTTTAACAACCATAAACTATATTAAGACCGTTACAGCGCCTGATGCTTCGATGTCAGATGAAATCTGGGGTCAAATGGGATTTGCTAATGGGGCAGCTCTATTGACTATTGACATCACACCTTATTACGAACCAAATAGTGATTCATGGAAAGCAAGAATAACTCAAGCCTCGTCAAACTATTGGATGTGGTGGCGGCTACTACCACCCAGACCTACAATCAACAAGCCCAATGCAGTTTTAGAAGCAACAGCTTCGCAAGCAACAAAAGAAAACTGCACCAAGATGATGGCCGACTTAAAATCACTTGGAGCACATGATGTTGATTGGTATGTGCTTGATGCGGTTGAAGAACATGAGAAAGCACATGAGAAGGAATGGAAGGTGATGTTAGATGCCGCGTATTTAGTCATAGCGTCAAAAATTGAAGTTTTATCTGTACCACATGTGTGTGGGATGACAGCTGCTCAAGCAAAAGCTAAATTCAAAGCACTTGGTGAATATGTCAAAGTATTGGAAGATGAAAAATTTAAAGTTGCCACGGCATTTATTAGAAAAAAGGACCCTAATGCCCAAACAAATGCTGCTGAATTTAGTAAAACCGTTCCAGTAATAGCCAGCATTGTTAATAAAGCAGCGGCTGATTGGCCTCAAGCGTGCAAACAATAATGACGAGGATTTTTTAGTATGAAACCTATTTTTAACCTACTGACAATGCTTTTTTTGCTCAATTTCGTCGGATCTTGTCACGCCCAAACTCCACCAGCGAAATATGAGAAAAATAAATTAACTTTACGTTTGTCTACAACAAAATCTAACCAAGATAGGGTGGCACTGACTATCACTTTGCAGAATGTAACTAACGCAAAAGTGAGTATATGGGTGCCCTCAAACCCCGGGCCTTTGTCTGTCAAGCTGTTGACATCAAAAGGACGAAAATATGCTTTAGACCAGCAGTTAAAATTTACTAAGGATTCAACCAATTTTGGTAGAACAATAACTATCAAACCCAAAGAAAAATTAACCTATAAAAGGATCTTCGACCTAACCGAATTTCGAACAGAGGTTGCAGATAAAACCTTTGTAGAGTTCATCGCCCATTTCAGTTACACCATAAATAATGATGGGCAAGAAGAATCAAAATGGCTTAATTCAAATAAAGCAAAATATTTTCTTGAGACCACCCCCTAGCCAGCACTTAACTTTAGCGAGGTCATAATGACACGATATAATTGCGTGTTAATCGGGTTTATCTTATTGGCTTGTGCACCGTTACAGGTGTTTGGTGAGTCAGTCGATAAGGCCAAATGGATTGAAGTAAAAAGCCAGCACTTCACGATTAACAGCACGCTCGATGAAGATGACACCGTTATCTTGCTTAACAATTAGCCCTTGAAGATAAATCGTAAGTAATACCATTTGCAGGTTTGTTTTTGATCAGATATTTGTCTTTATTGGGCTTTATCCTGATAGGGCGGAATGTCGATGAAGAAAATTCGACGAGCTGACCATCGAAAATATATTTGGCCTTCAACAATTTATGGGTATACTGTTGAGCTCTGTCAAAAATGAGTTTTTTCAATTGTATTCACTAATAAGCAAATCATTAATGGTTGTATTGATGCTGCTGGTCTTTGTTGGCCAAGCGAGTGCGTTCACCGTTGTGCCTTGTGAAATGAATGGACAGGCCTCGATGATGTCAGGCATGAGTCACCCTATTCACGACATGAGTGATATGGCCAGTAGTGATATGGACTGCTGCGACCAAGAGTGTAGTTGCCCTATGGGCAGTTGTGTTTCAGCAGTATTGTTCAATACGCCTGTATTGATTGAACCCGAATTGATTTCTCAAAAAATTATTCAATCCCCAACCCGGGTGTTGATGCAAACCCTCACTTCTTTATATCGTCCCCCCATATTGAGTTAACTTGGGATAAATCCGCCTAAATTTCAGCGGTTTTGTCTGTGAACGCAATATTAATTTATTTTTTCAACACAAATTTGTGATCCCCCGAGGGCATTATGTATTTATATCAAAAGCTTATAGCATTATTGGCTATTGGCACTTTTTCATCACCTGCTTTTGCACAAGAACAACTGACCCTTGAAATGACCATTAAAGTGGCTCAGCAAAATGACCAGTGGCTGGTGGGCAATCGCCATAATCAACAAGCAATTGAAGCCATGAGCGAGGCTGCAGGGGCGATGGACGACCCCAGAATCTCTATTGGCATGGCTAATTTGGCAATGGACAGTTTTGATTTCTCGCAAGAGCCCATGACGCAACTTAAAGTCGGTGTGTCGCAAATGCTTCCCCGTGGTGACTCTTTGGCCATCAAGCAAAATCAATTGAGTTTAACTGCCAGTCAACACCCTTTGTTACGACAAGACCGCCGAGCAAAAGTGGCTGTCGAGGTCGCTAAGTTATGGCTTGACGCCTACAAGGCGCAACAAAGTGTGGTTTTGATTGAGCAAAGCAAAGTTCTGTTTGAACAATTGGCTGATGTGGCTCAGGCCAGTTATTCAACCGCCATTGGTAAAACTCGCCAACAAGATATAGTGCGTGCCGAGCTTGAATTAACCCGACTTGAAGACCGTTTGGCTATGTTGAAACATCATTTGGTGATGTCTTCAAAGAAGCTTTCGCAGTGGTTGGGTGAAGAGCCCAGATTATTGTCTTTACTGTTGCCTAGCGAATTGCCCAATATTCAAATGAACACTGGCAAGCTGGCTAATCACCCGGCCTTAAAAGCGCTGGAGCAAAAAATAAAAGCCAGTGGTAGTGGCATTTCTTTGGCAAAGCAAAAATACCAACCACAATGGGGTCTCAACGCCAGTTATGGTTACCGCGACCATGGCGCAACCGGTGGCAGTCGTGCAGATTTATTTTCGGTTGGTGTGTCGTTCGACATTCCTATTTTCACCAATAACCGTAAAGACAAAGAGGTGCAATCGGCAATTGAAAGCACTGAGGCGGTAAAGTCTGCCAAACTCGATTTGCTTAGGCAACTCAGTGCATCAATGAAAGTAACCAAAGCCCACCTTCATCGTCTACATGAACGTCACAAACTTTATAACGACAGGTTATTGCCGCAAATACACGAGCAAGCTGAAGCTTCATTAACCGCATATACCAACGACGAAGGTAATTTTACTGACGTGGTTAGGGGGCGCATCGCCGAACTCGACGGGCAAATCGAGGCGTTGGGCATTGATGTCGACACGCAAAAAACACTCATTCAATTGAATTACTTTTTTATTACTAGTGGCGATCATCAAGTGGCCAAAACAATTCAACCTACGGGCGCCTAATTATGAATAATTTAAAAACACTAATCGCCGGAACACTTTTGGGTGCGATGATCACCGCCGCAGGTTTCTCTTTATGGCCTAAGTCGCCTGCTACTGGCGAACAAGCTGCCA
Source organism: uncultured Alteromonadaceae bacterium (assembly GCA_938085045.1). Taxonomy (GTDB): domain Bacteria; phylum Pseudomonadota; class Gammaproteobacteria; order Enterobacterales; family Alteromonadaceae; genus JABSOG01. The sequence continues at coordinate 5,838 of CALKGI010000061.1, read as the reverse complement.
GCGCTGAGCAGAAACCCTTGTATTGGGTGGCACCAATGGATGCGAATTATCGCCGTGATAAACCAGGTAAATCGCCTATGGGTATGGACTTGGTGGCGGTTTATGAAGGTGGTGATTCTGGCGGTGGCGAAGGCCCCGGCACCATCACAATATCACCCGAGGTGGTGAATAATTTGGGGGTGAGAACGGCAACTGTTAAGCATGAAGCGCTGCGCTCTGAAATCAAAACTGTCGGTTACGTTCGTTACGATGAAGACCAATTGGTGCATATTCACCCCAGAGTAGAGGGCTGGATTGAAAAACTTTATGTCAATGCCGCTGGCGACCCGGTTGAAAAAGGCCAACCGTTATACGATATATACAGCCCTGCGTTGGTTAACGCACAAGAAGAATTAACACTGGCCATCAGTCGTAAAAACAAGCGTTTGATTCAGGCAGGCCAAGACCGCTTAAAAGCATTGCAAATGCCTGAGCGCGCCATAGCTCAGTTGATGAAAACCAACAAAGTGCAGCAATTTATTACACTATATGCACCACAAACTGGGGTGGTCGACAACCTCAACATCCGTGAAGGATTTTTTGTTAAACCGGGCACTTTGTTGATGTCGGTTGGTACGCTTAAGCAGGTTTGGGTTGAAGCCGAGGTGTTTGAACGTCAGGCTTTTCAGGTGGCCAAAGGGCAAGCGGTGCTCATGTCTTTAGACTTTTTACCCGGTAAACAATGGCATGGCGAGGTCGATTATGTCTATCCAACACTCAATGCAAAAACCCGTACAGTTAAAGTTCGTTTGCGTTTTGATAACCCCAAAAAGGAGTTAAAACCTAACATGTTCGCCCAAGTGGTGATATATGCCCAAAGCGATGACAGCAGTTTATTGGTGCCCAAAGAGGCTGTCATTCGAACAGGTTCTGCCGACAGAGTGGTGCTTGCACTTGGCGAAGGTCGATATAAATCAATTGACGTTAAACTGGGTCGTTTTGATGCGCAATTTGTCGAGGTGCTTAGTGGCTTGCAAAGTGGTGAAAAAATCGTAACCTCAGCGCAATTCTTACTTGATTCAGAGTCTAGTAAATCGTCTGATTTCAAACGGATGAGTCATCCTGTTGAAGAAGAGGCACAAGTATCATCAGCTTGGGCTATGGCAACCATTAATAGTTTAATGAGCGGACACAGAATGATTAATATCAGCCACGAGCCTGTGAGTGAGTGGAATTGGCCCGAGATGACCATGGACTTTGACGTGGCCGAATCTGTTGATTTTAAGCAGTTGTCACAGGGTCAGCGTTTGCGGGTTGAAATGCAAAAAATGGACAATGGCAGCTATCAGGTGATTGATATCGATATTCCAGAATTGACCACTGTCGACGGCGTGATTAACAGTGTTATGACAGACCATAGAATGCTGAATATTAGTCGTGGTCCGATTGAAAAGTGGGGTCGCCCAGCCGCCACTATGGATTTTCTGGTAGTCGAGGGGGTAGACCTGTCAAAGTTGGATAAAGGTATGCCCATTCGTTTCACTTTTACCATTGACAATGGTGAGTTTGTGATTGGCGACATCGAGTTTAAGCAGCAAATTAAGGAGTCATCGAATGATTGAATCCATTATTCGTTGGTCTGTCGGCAATCGTTTTTTAGTGTTGCTGGCGACATTTATGCTGGTGGGCGTTGGCTTGTATTCGGTCAAAAATACCCCGGTTGATGCCATTCCTGATTTGTCTGATGTGCAAGTAATCATCAAAACCTCTTATCCCGGTCAGGCACCTCAAGTGGTTGAAGACCAAGTCACCTATCCGCTTACCACGGCCATGCTGTCGGTGCCGGGGGCGGTCACTGTGCGGGGTTATTCATTTTTTGGTGACTCTTACGTTTACGTGATTTTTGATGAAGATACTGACTTGTATTGGGCTCGTAGCCGAGTGCTTGAATACCTTAGTCAGGTCGCTTCATCTTTGCCTGCCAATGCTCGGCCACAACTAGGGCCTGATGCCACTGGTGTGGGCTGGGTTTATTTGTATGCACTGGTCGACAGAACTGGCAAGCACGACATTAGCCAATTGCGCTCTTTGCAAGATTGGTTTTTAAAGTACGAGTTGCAAACGGTGCCCGGAGTGTCTGAAGTCACGGCATTGGGTGGCATGGTCAAGCAATATCAAGTCAAAGTGCATCCCGACAAACTGCGGGCTTTTGGTATTCCGCTGTCGCACATTCAAATGGCCATTAAGCAGGGCAATCAAGAAATTGGCGCGTCGGTTATCGAAATGGCCGAAGCTGAATACATGGTGCGGGCTACAGGTTACTTACAAAACGAAGAAGACCTAGGCAATATACCGCTTGGTGCCAACGAAAACGGCACCCCATTGTTACTCAAAGATGTGGCCGAAATTATCATTGGCCCACAAATGCGCCGTGGTATAGCTGAGCTTGACGGCGAAGGTGAAACGGTTGGTGGTATTGTGGTGATGCGTTATGGTGAAAATGCGCAAACAACCATAAATGGCATTAAAGCCAAACTAGAACAACTCAAACAAGGTTTGCCCAAAGGGGTTGAAGTGGTGACGGTTTACGACCGCGCCGACCTTATCGAAAGTGCGGTAGACAACCTGACCTACAAATTGCTTGAAGAATTTGGCGTGGTGGCGTTGGTCTGTATGATTTTCTTGTTTCATATTCGATCATCGCTGGTGGCCATCATCAGCTTGCCAGTGGGTATATTAACCGCCTTTATCATCATGCACTGGCAAGGGCTTAACGCCAACATCATGTCACTTGGCGGCATAGCCATTGCGATTGGCGCGATGATAGACGGCGCCATTGTGATGATTGAAAACATGCACAAACACATGGAACGAACGCCCATCACTAAAGAAAACCGTTGGCAAGTGGTGGCAGACTCTGCCGCTGAGGTGGGCCCTGCGCTGTTTTTCAGCTTGATGATCATCACCGTGAGTTTTGTGCCTGTATTTACGCTCGAAGCACAAGAAGGGCGTATGTTTTCGCCATTAGCCTTCACCAAAACTTATGCCATGGCCGCATCGGCTGCGCTGGCAATTACTTTGGTGCCTGTGTTAATGGGCTATTTTATTCGTGGCAAAGTACTACCAGAGCATAAAAACCCGGTTAACCGCCTGCTGACGGCGATTTATTTGCCTGTGTTGAAAAGTGTTTTGAGGTTTCCTAAATCTACTTTGCTGGTTGCCTTGATGGTATTTTTCGTTGGTCTTTGGCCACTCGATAAAATCGGTAGTGAGTTTATTCCGCCACTCGATGAAGGTACCTTGATGTACATGCCAACCACTTACCCGGGTATTTCTATCGGCAAGGCAAGGGAGTTGTTGCAACAAACCGATAAACTCATTCGAACCATTCCCGAGGTGAAAACCGTATTTGGTAAAATGGGCAGAGCCGAAACCGCAACCGACCCCGCACCACTGACCATGATAGAAACCTTCATTCAATTCAAACCAAAAGATGAATGGCGTGAAGGCTCGACGACCAAAAGCCTGATTAAAGAAATGGACGCATTGTTGAAATTCCCAGGTGTGACTAACGCATGGGTGATGCCGATAAAAACCCGAATCGACATGCTAGCAACGGGTATTAAAACCCCTGTTGGCATTAAAATAGCGGGGCCAAAACTGTCAGAAATCCAAGCAATAGGTCAACAACTAGAGGTCATTTTAAAAGATGTGCCAGGCACTACATCGGTTTATTCTGAGCGCGTGGCTGGTGGGCGTTATATCAAAGTCGACATTCAGCGTGAAAAGGCCGCTCGCTATGGTTTGAGTATCGCGAATGTACAGCAAGTTGTTGCAACGGCTATTGGTGGTATGAACGTCACTCACACAGTCGAAGGGTTAGAGCGCTACCCGGTGAATATTCGCTACCCACAAGAATACCGAGACTCGCCCGAAGCGTTGTCATTATTGCCAATAGTGACGCCAAGTGGGCAACGTATTTCGTTGGCGGATGTCGCCAAGATTGTCATTGAAGATGGACCTCCGGGTATAAAAAGTGAGAACGCCCGCTTAAACGGCTGGGCATTTATCGACATCGAAGGCGTAGATATTGGTAGTTATGTTGTTGAGGCTCAAAAGGTGGTTAGAGAGCAACTTGCATTGCCACCGGGGTATTCCATCACTTGGTCTGGTCAGTATGAGTATATGCAGCGTGCCAAAGAAAAACTGACTTATGTCATACCATTAACGTTGGGCATTATCGTTATTTTGTTGTTCATGAATTTTCGCAATTTTGTCGAGGTCAGCATCATCATGGGCACACTACCACTGGCAATGGTCGGCAGTATTTGGTTGATGTATTTGCAAGGGTTTAACTTTTCGGTTGCTGTAGGTGTTGGGTTTATCGCGCTGGCGGGGGTGGCTGTGGAAATTGGCGTTATTATGCTGGTTTATCTCAACCAAGCTTATGAGCAAATGCAGGCAAACATTGAAAAGCCAACGGTTAAGGATTTGGCAAATGCTGTACTTGAAGGGGCTGGAATGCGAGTACGCCCGGTGATGATGACCGCTGCTGCCATTATTGTTGGTTTGTTGCCTATTTTATATGGCACTGGCACAGGCTCTGAAGTGATGAGCCGAATTGCTGCGCCCATGGTGGGCGGTATGGTCAGTGCGGTGATTTTAACTTTGCTTGTTGTGCCTGCCATTTACTTTTTGTGGCGTAAGAGGGCGGTTTAGAGGCACTAGGTTAAAATCTCGCCTACGACAGAGCCAATGAATATCGTAGGCGAGACTTTAGTCTTTAAGGGGATTACCTATTTATTGGCAACTCGGTCAACTGCGATACAAACCGACATTTTGCCCCAATCAGTGGTATACCAATGACCTGTCCAGCCACCGTAGTGTTTGGTTACTTTTGGACATTTCACCTGAGCATCGGCGTGGCTCCAGATAGGCCCGGCTCTTAGGGCTGACGGGTCTTTTTCATCATTGCCATCTCTCGTGCCACAAACCGACATTCTGTTTGGCACTGTGGTTGTCCACTGGCCATCCCAGCCGCCATAGTGTTTGGTCGCTGCTGGGCATTTTCTTTGGGCATCGGCTTGGTTCCAGATAGGACCCGCGTTGATGTTAAAGGGATTTACTGGTGTTTTGACGAAGTTGAAGCTGGCCTCGGTTATTTTGCCCGACATACGCTCAACTGAGTAATAGACAAAGCGGTAGTTACCGTTTGGCATGCTTTGGTCAACGCTAATGAACGACTTCCACGGCAAAATTGTTTCTTGCGGCGACATCGTAGCTTCATATGACTCTAGTCGGCGTTTATCGTTATTTGGCATAATCAAATCGGCGTAATAAGAAATCATTTCATATTGGTCCGAATCATTGGTGATGGTTCGCTCAATGTGCACTTGATTGTTTTCGTTGTTAACAACAGGTGTGCCCTGATGATATTTGGCGTTCGGTTTTGCTTTTACCACGATATCAGCAGCGCTGAAAAAAGAGGTGGTACCTAAAGCGACTGCTATTAGGCTACTAAGTAATTTACGGTTCATTGTTATTATTCCTGATAATATTTTTAGATAATGTCCAAACATTTACGGGGTTTGGATTAAGCGTAATAAGGCGGCATTGGGGTAAAGGGGGTTCCCGAAACCGACTTAGAACAATTGGTTATGTTATATGCTTTTTTGGTTTTTGTTGTATCGAAATAGTAGGGAAATATACGGTTTTGGTTACAGCGTTGTGGTTTTTGGTCTGTGTTTTTGCACCCAACAAACTTTATTTTGTATCCGGAGTTATCTTTTGTAGCGCTGTTGCGACATTAAAAGCCAATAAATTGAGTGTGTAAGGTCAAAACCAGTCAATTTTATCTTT
>CALKGI010000060.1 GCA_938085045.1 uncultured Alteromonadaceae bacterium | reverse complement strand
CATTGCGCGCCGAGATCATCGCCACCAAACTGGCCAATGATATCATCAACGACATGGGTTTAAATTTTGTTCACCGTATGCTTGAAGAAACGGGTGCTTCGGTTGGCGAGATTGCGACCAGCTATGTGATGTCACGTGAAGTGTTCGAAATGCCATTGTACTGGTCGAAGATTGAAGATCTCGATAACAAGATACCTGCGATAGTGCAAACTGAAATGTTATTCCAGTTGCGCCGTACGGTGCGCCGCGCTACCCGTTGGTTCTTGCGCCACAGAGACAAGTCATTGGATATTGAGCAAACCATTGCTTATTACCGTCCAAGTTTTAACGATTTGTCGGCTAATATCGAAGATTATTTGGTTGATGTTGAGAAACAGCAATTATTATCAAGTGAACTTGGTTTCTCACGCGAAGGCGTACCTGATGATATCGCTAGGCGAATTAGTTTGTTAAGTACTATCTACTCAGCACTTGATATAGCCCAAATTGCCGAGAATGATAGCAATGATATCTCTCACATTTCAGCGATTTACTTTAATCTGGGTGCTAAACTTGATTTGCACTGGTTCCTTGACCAGATCACCAATCAACCTGTGGGTAATCATTGGCAGGCTTTGGCACGAGCTTCGTATCGTGAAGAGTTGGATTGGCAACAACGTTCAATCGCTTCTGTGGTTATACGTTCTTGTAGTAAAGAGGGTAGTGCGTCTGACATTGTGACAAACTGGGTTGCAGAGCATAACGCCATTCTTGAACGCTGGCGTCATATCCTAGCCGAGTTTAAGACCTCGCAGAATCACGAATTCGCCAAGTTCTCAGTAGCACTACGTGAGTTAATGCTGTTGAGCCATAACTGTGACCCGTCTCACTAGAGTTATAAGCTTTGCGACTTAACGAAAAAACCCGGCTGATGCCGGGTTTTTTGTGTCAATGTTGGTTGAAACTAACCGGGCATCTGCATTAACTGCGAAACTTCCAAAGACCCACCAACATCTAAAAACGGACAACCCTTGGCAGCCTCTATGGCTTGCTCGATGGTTTCAACATCAATTATGGTATAACCCGACATAGACGTTGAACTGCCCTTAGAAACGCTCCCATCGGGGACTACCGTGTGGGTATTACCAAAAGGGTTGGCCGGACTGACTACTGATTCGCCCAAACCAGCAAGCCATGCTTTGTATTTGGCCATATGTGCCATACCTTCTTCCGGTGTAGCTGGTTTGTCGCCGCCGATATAACTGATCACAAACTGTGTCATTGTAAAAGTTCCTAATGTTGCTGTTATTAACTGTTTTTGATTAAGTAAAAAACATAGCAGCGTAAGTGCTGGATATCAACTTCAAAAATTGTTAGCTTTTTTACACACACCGATGGCGTTGCGTACAAGATTAATTTAGAATACTCGGCAATAAAAAATTAGTCTGGTGTAGGAACGAAAAACAGCCCATGTATAGCTTGATTCGAAACGTCCTGTTTAAACTCGATGCAGAGCTGACCCATGATTTAACGATTAAAAATCTAAGTCGCTTCTCAAACACCCCAGTAGATATATTATGGCGGCAAAAACAACTACATAAACCGGTTGAAGTGTTTGGCCTTACATTTCCTAATGCGGTGGGTTTGGCTGCTGGGCTGGATAAAAATGGCGATTGTATTGATGCATTTGCGGCCATGGGATTCGGATTTATCGAAGTAGGCACTGTTACGCCTAAACCTCAGGTCGGCAACCCCAAACCTAGAATATTTAGACTGCCAGAAGTCAACGGAATCATTAATCGTATGGGTTTTAATAACCATGGCGTCGATAAACTCGTCGAAAATGTCAAACGAGCCCGTTTTGATGGCATACTTGGAATTAACATCGGCAAGAACAAAGATACGCCAAATGAACGCGGCAAAGATGATTACATCGAATGTATGCGCAAAGTATACCGCCATGCGACGTATATTACAGTCAACATTTCCTCTCCGAATACCCCGGGGTTACGTGAACTACAATACGGTGACGCACTAGACGACTTGCTTGGCAGTTTGAAATCAGAGCAACAAGATTTGGGCGCGAAATATCACAAAAGAGTGCCGTTGTTAGTCAAAATTGCACCGGATTTAGATCTAATTGAGATCAAACAAATTGCAGGAAGCCTCATTAAAAACCAGATTGAGGGCGTTATTGCTTGTAACACTACACTTGACAGAACTGTTGTAGAAGGACTGAAACACGCCGGCGAAGCTGGAGGTCTTAGTGGGCTACCTGTACAGAAGCCAAGTCTTGAAGTAATTGAAAAGCTTAATGAAGTTCTCGCAGGCAAATTGCCAATTGTCGGTGTCGGCGGTATTGATTCAGCGCAATCGGCCAAAGATAAATTGGCGGCTGGCGCGTCGTTGGTGCAGGTTTACACTGGGTTTATATACCAAGGACCAGGCCTTGTTAAAAAGATCATTTCAGGCTTATGATGATCGGGAATCGATCGGTTGTTATTGAGTTCAAAACGTTACAAGAAATAACAACCGCCCTTGAGAATTAGTTATTATAATTCCAAGCAGTAAAATAAAAACAAGTGAAAACCATGTTACAACCCAGCAATCAGTGGCAGTGGCAGTTTAACCAGTCTGATAACCAATTGTTATTGGATATTGACTCGTCAATGGCCTTTACCACCGCGTACAAGCAAAAACATCTGACCAACGAAATCTTCAACGATACCTCGTTTAACCTCGACGATGCCGATTACTATCAAAACATCAGCAGCGAGTTGCAAGACTTAGGTTACTGGAGCACACCTGAAATGGTGCAGATTGCCTTAAATGCCACGGCAGCACAGCGTTTTTATAAACCTACCATGCCAAAAAGTTGGTTTTTCAAAACCAATCAAACAGATATTCACTTGAATTCGCACTCACAACAAATCCAAAGAACTTGTTT
>CALKGI010000059.1 GCA_938085045.1 uncultured Alteromonadaceae bacterium | reverse complement strand
GCCCGTAACACATAAGACTCACCGCTACCTAGGCCATCAAGATCAAACAACACCACCCCGGTATCATCGGTTACGCCCGAAGAATGCCATTTACGCTTACCTAACTCATCAAGTCGGTAAACCGTGATTTTTTGAGCCGGTAACGCATTCAATGTCTTGGCGTCTTTAAGATTAACGCTCAAAGGTTTGTTGCCTACAACAAAAGTAAAATCGCCTTCGCTTGTCAGCGGTTCGCTGTATTTGCTTGCTTGATTAACCGTGCTTTTGGCGCGCAACTTGTAAACTTGGCCATTGTCGATGTCTGGCAAGTTCAAGCGTAATAACCCAGCCTCATCTGTAACTGCCGAACCAAACCAGTCATATTTACCATCCTCAGCCAAGCGTTTAATACCCACCTCAGCATTGGCCAGTGGCGGCAAACCGTCGACGCTACCGTTTGTCAGCGCAATTCGCACCTTGCCAAGTACAAAGTCAAAACTGGGTTGGTTAGGAATAGGCACCGAATAACTCTTGAAACCGTTGTAGGCCTTGCTGCGTAATACGTAAACCGTACCGCCTTCGAGGTTTTCTAGGTCAAAAACCACTTGCCCAGTTTCATCGGTAGTTTGACGTGCATACCAATCACGAGAACCATCCGCTTCAATTCGATAGGCGGTTATTCTGTTTTGAGTGATGGGTTGGTTGGTTTGAGCATCGATGAGGTTGACGGTCACTGTACTGCCAAAGGCATTAGCGGCAACTAGCAACAAGATATTGAGTAGTAAAATCAGTAACAAACTATGACTTGCTCGTTTGCCACTTGCAGGTGGAACTAGGGTATCGCTGCGAAGCCATTGCTGGCTGCGCCTAAAGTTTAAATCCAACATTGTATCGTCTCCTGAACAATAACAGCCAATGTGGTACATCATAAATTGTAGGATTGGTTCTGCGTGTGCCTGTGCAAAATTCAATCACATTGAGTATAGACACGGTTTTTTGGCTTTGTGAGAAGTTTTTTTGAACTGAGTATTTTTAGCGTTTGTATCTTATTGATAATAAACAATAAAAAACACTGGTCTGAACAGCTATGGGCCATTTAGATGGCCACTGTGAGACATTTACCATTTTTACTGGGGGTTTTTGGCTGGTTGCTAATGCTTTGAACAAAGACAAAATATTTAGCTTAAGGACCTAAATAATCAAGTCTTAGTAGAGCAATAAACAACGTTTGATTTTAACAAGAACGACGTTATTGATTTAACGACTTTATATACAAAATCGCAATTTTAACCTATTTATCGGCGAAGATAGCAACATTAATAGCGAAAAAACAAACAAAGAAAAACTAAAACCCAAGAAAATCATTCGCGAATATTAGCGTGTATTCGATAAGGTCACTGAATCGAATTCAATATCTTATTGGCTGGCAAACCATACATTTTCAACCGTTAAAAACATCCGCATTTTTCGCCCTAAAAACACACTATTTAAGCCCCATATTTCCCCAGAAAAATTCATCAAATGTAAAAAAGAATGTCAAAACGGCTAATGATTTTTTGAACAGCGGCCGATAGGGATCTTGAAGAGCTTGTCCTGGACCCCCTCTTGAGAGAGCTCTCAAATAGCGAAAATACGCTAAAACTATAAAATATAAACTAAAAAACAGGCAGAAAATACGATGAAAAACAATAGATTGTATTACCCCACACTGTGTACGTTTTCGAATAAATTCATGGCTTTTTTTACAAAGCTCCTTCAAACCACCTTTCTATTAGGCTTAAGTTTCAGCGCTTTGGCAGACCGCGATAGTGATATCGCCAATGCCGCCCAAAAAGCGACAGATTATATCGTTCAAGATTCACAAAGGTTCGGCTGTATCAGTTGTCACAATTCTGCACAGGCGATTCGAGCGGCGGCTTTTGCAGAGCAAAGTGATGTCTTAACCGTTGACATGCCCAAATTTAATTACCTGCTTAATTTGGCAAAAAACCAGCAGTTCGACGTGGCCAATCACGCAGGTCAAGGCGCTATTACCCACGAGGGCACAACCACGCATTTCGGCAATCACGAAAAGATGACCAGTACGTGGACGCTTTACTCGCTTTCTATTGTTTCACCTAACTCTGATTCAGATTTTGACCGCGAATGGCTCCGAAAAGGCGCTGACTTTTTAATCACCCAACAAGATGCCAATGGCCTAATATCTTCTGATCACGACCATGCACCGGTCGACCTTAACTCTTCCATCCAGCCGACTTCTCAAGCAATGCATGTTTGGAAGCGATTGGTTGCCAGTGGTGCCGACGCTAAGTACCGCACAGCACTTGAACTGTCGCGAGATGCTTTGTTTAACATGCGCCCCAAATCTAGCAGCAGCTATTACATTCAAGAACTGTCTTGGTTAATTCTGGGATTACGTGCCGCAGATATTGCAGCTGATCACCCAAGGCTCGCGGCCATGGTAGAAGAACTTAAAGATCATCAACATACTGATGGTGGCTGGTCTGTTAATACTTTACCCAACGCCATTTCCACCGACTCAGATGCCTTCTCTACAGGCATGTCTTTGTGCACGCTAACAACAGCTGGCGCATCAGACACCGCTGCTTTTGTTGATGGCGTTGACTATTTACTCGACACTCAAAACGCTGATGGTTCGTGGAGTGCAGACGGTGCTCATTCACAAGTTGCAGAATCAACTTGGGCCGCTATCTGCCTTGCATCCACGCAAATTGCCGATGATGATGACGATGGCACGCCCGATGATTTAGATAACTGTTCTGATGTATCTAATCCAGACCAAGCCAACAGCGATTCAGACCCCTTAGGTAATGCCTGCGATGACGATGACGACAACGATGGTTTCGTCGATTCATTAGATAACTGCCCAATTAACAGCAACACCGACCAATCAGATGTAGACGAAGATGGTGTAGGTGATGTTTGTGATACTGACTTAGATGACGATGGCGTTGACCTTGGTGATAATTGTCCCCTCATCGCCAATCCTGATCAGCTCGATACAGACGGCGACCTTATCGGCAACGCCTGTGATGACGACGATGATAACGATGGTCATTTAGACGTAAATGATAATTGTCCGGTAGACGCAAACCCAGCCCAAGACAGCATTTGTAATGCGCCACCAGTAGCGCTGTGTACTGATGTTGTTGCAGTTGCCTCACCGCAGACTTGCCAAGCCAACGTAAACATTAACGCCGACAGTTTTGACCCCGACAGTGACGAAATTGCGATTACCCAGTCAGTTGACATCTTTGGTTTAGGCAGTACAACTGCAACACTTAACGTAACCGAGGTTGGCACAAACCCGGCTTTATCTAGTGCCTGTGAAGCAAGCGTTGTTGTTGTGGATGAAACGGCTCCCACCGTTAGTATTGGTGCAAACCAAACGCTAGAAGCGACCTCTACCGCAGGTGCCCCAGCGACCATAACGCCAACAGTTGATGATGCCTGTGGTGATGTATCGCTGTCGATTTCTGAACTTGTCAATTACCCCTTAGGTACTACGCAAGTAACCGCCATTGCCACAGATGGTTCAGGCAATCAAAGCAGCAGCAATTTAATGGTCACCGTACAAGACACCACACCGCCGGTTCTTGCTGTTGGCACCATTGTAGAGGTTGAGGCAACAGGCCCCTTAACAAGCGTTGATATAGGTGAAGCGACTGCCAGCGATATATTCGATGTGACTGTCACTTCAAACCAACCAACAGCATATCCTGTGGGCACAACCACAGTGAACTGGACAGCAACTGATGCCAATAACAACCAAAGCTCAGCCACACAGCAAGTTTCGGTGGTAGACACCACGGCACCGAACTTTACCCTAAACCAACATACCGACAAATTGTGGCCACCGAATCACAAAATGGTGCTTGTAGGTGTTATAAGCCAAGTCGGTGATTTAGTCGATGGTAACCCCAATGTCGTTATCGACGTCACCAGTAACCAAGCCATTAATGGTAACGGCGATGGTAATACCGATTATGATTGGGAAGTTATTCAGGTAGGTGATACATGGGAAATATGGTTACGTGCCGAACGTGCAGGACCAAAAGATGCAAGACATTACACTATTAAAGTAACTGTGTCAGACAATAACGGCAATAGCTCTAGTGCCACTGCGATGGCAACTGTGCCTCATGATAAAGGTAAAAAAGGTAAATAAACTGCATGCCGATTAATGACGAATAACCCATGGGTTACACGCAATACAGGTTTGGCGATTAACGACTATTAACCCATGGGTTACACGCAATACAGGTTTGGCGATTAACGACTATTAACCGATGGGTTACGCGCAAGCGCTAACTACGGCTCGTTCCTCGCCCCATCCTCCAATTGCTCTTCGTAGCAAGGAATTATGATCGTCTCCTCACCAATCATTAAAACCTCATATGGAGGATGGGGTGAGGTACGAGCGGTAATCCATCGGCAAACCATCGATAGCCCTCAGCATTTGCACAACCGTATATATGTTCTAAAATCAACCAATATTGAATAAGACAAGGAAATGTCAACTATGACGCAGTACAGAAGGATTTATAAAAAAGGAGGTTGTTACTTCTTCACTGTTGCCCTTAATAACAGACATCAAACTTTACTAACCGATAATATAGCGCTACTTCGTCTAGCTTTTTATACCATCAAGAAAAAATATCCGTTTACAATTAATGCTATTGTTATCATGCCGGACCATCTCCATTGTATTTGGACTTTACCTCAAAACGATGATGATTACTCTTTGCGATGGCGACTCATTAAAACCTTTTTTCTAAGCAATTACCCGCAACGGAACTTCGCTCAAATAGTCGGCGGCTGAAAAAAGAACGAGGTATTTGGCAACGGCGATTTTGGGAGCATTTAATTGAAAATGAAGACGATCTCAACGAACACATCAATTACATTCATTTCAACCCGGTTAAACATGGATATTGCACATCAGCCAAAGATTGGCCCTATTCCAGTTTTCATCGTTGCACGGATTAATAAAAAACCGGTGAACACTGCATATTTTTAACGACCCCTCACACGGAGGATGGGTTAGGCGAGGTACGAGCCGTAACCCATCGGTCGGTCAAAACCCATCGCTAAACCATAGATAAAACAACCAACCCCATCAAAACCGATAACGCACAAACCCTTCAATCCGCTTCCATTGGTCTTGACCAAAGTCGTCATAAAACGTTTTGTCGACATATAGGGCATTGATACCCACCTGCCAATGTTCATCAAAGGTATAACCGCCGCCAAAGGTCAGGGTCTTTTTCATTTCGCCAGAATTGAGTCCGTTGTCAACGTCGACCACATCATAACTCAGGTCGTTTTGAGTGTATTTCAAGTGTAATTCAAAGGCTTGAGATGCCTTATAACGCAGTACGGTGTTGTAGTTGGTTACCGTGCCTTCTATTAACGGATTATCGGCCTTGATGTTGCGCTTGCGGGTGCCGATGGACCACATCAGATTATCTGAAAAACGATAAGACAACCGAGCGTACGGCGTGGTAATAGAGGTATTTTGTTCGTAAAGATAATTATCTTGTCCAAATAACTCGTCGGCAATTGTCATGTTCAAGTGGTCTTTTTTGTGCTCTAAACCCAATTTAATACGGGCACCGTAAAACAACACCGAACCATTGAGGTTCAACAACTGTTCGTTCAGCGTTCTTTCACCCTCATAGGTGTGCCATTTGCCTTTTAATCGGGCATTAAGCGCCCATTTTTTCTTTTGTAAAACAAACACTGAGCTGTCGAGGCTGGTAAAACCAAAACGAATACTATTGTCGCCCTGAGTTTGTTTGTGAAAATAAGTAAAACGGTTACGCCAAAACACGGTTGTCGGCTGACCAAACAGGTTGAACTGCTCGGCGGGGGTATAACGGTATTCGCCTTTTAAGCGCGCGGCAAGGTAATGAAACTTACTTTTGACTTTGTCGCTTTTACGCTCAACGTGATAGTAATCTTCGTATTCGGTGATCTCAAAATAAGGAAACTCGCTGGTGATCTCATCAAAACCCCGATAAGTGGTTACCTCGCCTGACAATTGATGTTTTGCTGCTTCGGCTTGTTTGACTGAACGGTCGAGCATGTCACACAGTTTTTTCAAGCGTTTGTTGTTTTTCATCTGTGGTGCAACTGCGTATATGTCGGCAACGTCGTCTTCGGCTTCGTCGAACTGACGGGTTTTAAGATGACTTACAGCCAGTTCTAAATTAACCCTGACATTGGTCGGGTCGAGTTCTTTAAGTCGTTTGAGCATATCGATGGCATCAAACAATCTGTCGTGTTGACGCAGCGCAATCGCGTTTTCAATGCTGTCTGCTTCGCTTACATGGTCGGCATTGGCTGAAAAAACAGATCCAATCAATATAGGGATCAGCAAAACGCACAAAAACCGGTAAGCCAAGGAGGCGAATACCGGTTGTGGTGGTGTTAACAAATTACCTGTGTTCATGTTATCAGCCTCCTATGGCAGTCCTTCGAGTCAGGGTTCATCTTCAATGGTCAGTTGCTCCTTCCATAAATCATCTTCGGCAACGTAATCCATTAAATCACTGGCATCTAATTGGTTTAGCAGTTCTTCTGGCTCACTCGATAATTGCGTTTTATTGAGCAAGTCAGGTTTTATCGACTTATCCCCTGTTTTGTCTAATTCAACCGAGCGTTCAATGGCCAAAAACTCGGCTGAGCTTAGCACATCGTCAATTTGGGCTTCAATCAGGCCTTGATCTAGTGCTTCTTGTTCGGCCAACTCAATAAACTCATGCTTGGTAGTGATTAGCTCTTCAACGACTTCTGGTTGCACAGGTTCTGATTCAAGTTCAAACGATTGCTCTTCATCTCCTTCATCAAATGGATTATTTTCAAACATATCTGAGGCCGTGCGATAATAAACAGTCCCATCTTTTGAGTCATGTGTTTTATCCAAGCCATCTACTTTGGGGTTTGCGGCCGGCATTTTTTGTCGGCTCAAATCACCAATGGCCTGCGAACCTTCGACTTTACTTTTGTTAAGTTGCACAGGTTGTAGGCTTGAGCCTTGTGCAGATTTTTGCCCTGATTGCGAATTAGTGCCGTTGACATTTTTGTTCAGCGATACCGCCCCTTCCTTTTTACCGTTGAGCTGTATCACCTCTGAGTGTTTTGCAGTTGATGTTTTACTCAAATCACTGTCATTGACGCGATCGCCAGACATTTCGACCGAGTCAGATTCAGCTGAACCGGGCTCAGAAACACCAGAATCAATAGAATTAAGCACTGTAGTAGCCGATTGGCTCTGCAAACCAGTGTCTTTGTCAGCCAAATTCTGGTCGGCTTTAGGTTTAGCCTTGAATTGGCCCGGGGCCACAATCCAGCCGTTAGCATTGGCACAGGTGATTGCCAAAATGAGCAGTGCAACTTGCACTAATTTATTTAA
>CALKGI010000058.1 GCA_938085045.1 uncultured Alteromonadaceae bacterium | reverse complement strand
TTATTGCAGTTCCAAATTAAAGTTTGCTGGCACCGTGATTTGATAACGCGTATCAAAACGACCGCCTTTTACTATCTGCCGTCTACCCGCCCCAAGGTCTATTTTGTCCTCATCCAACCGCTTCAACCATGCGTGATTGTAATAGCGAGCCAAGAACAAAAACAGTCGCTTGGTTTTGACGGATTTATAACGCTCAAGTAGTGATTGCAATCGACGAGGACTTAAATTGACTAAACCTTGAAATAGCTCGCCAGCATGCTCGAATGATATCTGTTTTGGCACCGCCTCCAGCACTTCCAAAATAGCTAGCTCCTGCGAGCTTACCCATATCTTCTCGCTCTGAATATCCATTTGCACAAGATCTTTGTCATTCACATTTGCAAGTTTGATGGTTGACATGACATATGCATCATGACCTGTTAACCGAGAAAACCAAGTAGGCAACCGAGCATCAGGCGCTAACGACAACCATACTTTTTCACTGTGCAGTGGCAAGTAATGACTTCTCCCCTGACATTCCAAGCTTGACAAACCAGCAAGGTGAACGGCGACATTAGCCTGACTTTGCAAACATGCCAGCACATCTTGCCACTGCTGTTCACGCCCTGCCCGCACATACAAGCCAGCAGACAGTTTATTTAACCATGCGCTTTTACGGTAGCTGCCAGCCAGTGAAGGGCTGACACCATTCTTACTGAGCCAAGATTGTAGCACCAGCATTCCGGGTTTTGAGTTTTCTATTAGCCAGTTTATTTTTGACGACATAGTTCAAGTAATATTGTCTATTTATATAAAAATATAAACTTTAAGTTTATTTTTATCAAGATAGTTATAGTTTAACTTCAGGTTTTCGAAAATATTTAAACCAGAGCACTCGTTATTAAACGAATTGAATTACACGATAGCAAGAATATTGAATTGGAAATGTTTGAAACAGTAGTTAAACTGGATGGAATTTGAGAATTATGTATCGTAGATGATCCACTAGGGATCCAAAGAGTTGCTAGGTAGCTCATAAGTAATTGAACTACCTAGCATTATGATGGCGGTGAGGGAGAGATTCGAACTCTCGAAACGTTGCCGTTTACACACTTTCCAGGCGTGCTCCTTCAGCCACTCGGACACCTCACCAAATTTGTTACATTAACAGTTAAGTTTAAAGCGTCTAACTCCGCTCTTCGAATCAGGGTGGCAGAAGAATCACGCCTGTGGCGTGTCTAAACCTTGGCAGCCACTCGGACACCTCACCAAATTTCTGTTAGTTGTTACGCGTTTAACCTCGCGAAAATCAGCATATAGCCACTAATTCGGCGGCTATACTATGGAATTTGCTGTGGTTTATCAAGGCTTATCCGTAAATTATTGCCCCTAACCGCCCAATTGCCGATTTATCAGGCATTTCCTTTCATTTGAAGTTTTAACTCGGCAGCAAAGTTGAGCATTCTGTCTAATGGTACCAGCGCTTTTTCGCGGATATCAGCGTCTACAAAGACTTCGTGCCCGTTGGCGTCGATTAGCGCCTTCTCTATCGCCTGTAAGCCGTTCATGGCCATCCAAGGGCAATGAGCGCAGCTACGACAGGTTCCACCGTTACCGCCCGTTGGGGCTTCTATGAAAGTTTTGTTAGGGCTTAATTGTTGCATCTTATAGAAAATGCCGTTGTCGGTTGCGACGATGAATGATTGGTTATCCATTTCTTGGCTGGCTTTTATTAGCTGCGAGGTTGAGCCAACTACGTCTGCTATATCAACAACACTTGCCGGTGATTCGGGGTGAACTAAAATGGCAGCTTCTGGGTGGGTCTTTTTCAAATCTAACAAGGCTTGCGTTTTGAATTCGTCATGTACGATACAAGCGCCTTGCCAATTGATCATGTCGGCACCGGTTTGATTTTGGATGTATGAACCCAAGTGTTTATCTGGCCCCCAAATTATCTTTTTACCTTGTGCGTCGATATGGTCGACGATTTCAAGTGCACAGCTTGATGTCACTATCCAATCAGCTCTGGCTTTTACTGCGGTTGAGGTATTGGCATACACCACAACAGTGTGGTCTGGATGTTCATCGCAAAAAGCCGAGAATTCATCTGCCGGACAGCCCAAGTCTAATGAACATGTTGCATCGAGAGTCGGCATGATAACGGTCTTTTCGGGGCTTAAAATTTTAGCGGTTTCACCCATGAAACGAACGCCTGCCACAATCACAGTGCTGGCATCAGTGTTTGCGCCAAAGCGGGCCATTTCAAGTGAGTCTGCCACGCATCCGCCGGTAGCTTCAGCTAATGCCTGAATTTCAGGGTCGGTGTAGTAATGAGCGACCAATACGGCGTTTTTTTGTTTCAACAGCTCAGCAATTCTGGCTTTGTAAGCGGCTTTTTCGATGTCATCCAGCTTGGCTGGTTTAGGCGGAAAATGAAAGGTGGTTTCGTCAAACTGGGATACGGGTACTGTGTTCATTGACAACTACGTTTTCTTGCTGTGGTTAAGATTCGGGCGATTATACAAGATTTGTCGCCAAGGGGATAGTCTGGCTTTTTATATGATATGAAAAAATTACTGATGGTATCTGGTGATTATTGTTTGGTAAAAAAACCGTAGGAGCGGCAGCGGCGAAGCCTCTGCGCCGCGATTGTTTCTTACAACATGAAATGGCTTCGCCATTTATCGTAGCGGGACGCAACTCCTACATTTATAGAGGTCGACTGATGATCAAAGGTTTGAAGTTTCCCCAAAGAAATTGGTGGGCCATGATGGACTCGAACCATCGACTTATTGACTGTATTAAAAGTCCAGAAGTTTGAAGTTACTGCAAAGAAAGTGGTGGGCCATGATGGGCTCGAACCATCGACAAATGGATTAAAAGTCCACTGCTCTACCAGCTGAGCTAATGGCCCGTCGAGGCCGCATATAATACTTAAATCCGGTTGGGTTGCAACCTATAAATTTAAATTATTTTGTTTTTACTGACTGCTCGGACAAAAAGACGACAATTCATCTATTTTTTGCCCGCTCGGTCCTCTACTAACACTGGGTTTTACTTAATTTTGATCTGCTTTGCCCAACGACTCTAACCGCGATGCCGCCAACTTAGCCGGCGTACTGCCCGGATATTCGCTAATCACTCTTTCAAAAAGCGCTTTGGCATCGACACTGTTGTTGGTTTTCAAAGCGATAAAGCCAAGTTTGTAAACCGCATCACTACGTTTATTTGAATCTGGGTAAAAGTTTACCACTCGTTCAAACTGAACTTTGGCCTGCGGATAGCTGCCTTTGTTAAACAACAACTGCCCCACCCAGTAATAAGCGTTAGGTGCGTATTCCGAATCTGGAAAGGTTTTAAGAAACCGTTTAAACTCAGGAATAGCTTCGTCGTAACGCCGCTCTTTAAGCACTAGGTTCATAGCTTTGTCGTAAGCTTCGTTTTCATCTACATCATCAGAATAAGCGATTACAGCCTCTTTAGGGGCTACGCTGGGTGATGATTCAGTCAATGTCGTAATAGGACCTTGCTGGTTAAGACTGGCCGCATACTTCGTAAACCGGTCTTCAAGCTCTTGATACAACTCTCGTTGCCGCTCTACTAGCTGCTCTAGTTTGTGGCTGTGCAGTTCGGTTTCACCACGCAAAAGATTGACCTCTTCGAGCAGGGCATCCATTTGCTGTTGGTTTTGAAGTTGACGTTGATTGCTTTGGCTTATCAATCGTTCGACGACGGCCAAACGATCGGTGGGTTGGTTGCTGCTCAAATCAGAGACTGGCGCAGAATTCGAGGCCGCAACGGCCCCGGTTCCTGCCATCAACAAACCGAGGTAAACTACCTGTTTGATGCTTTTCATGGCTTGTTACTTTCTTAGTAAACCAATATTGCGCGACGGTTTTTAGCAAAACCGCTTTCTGTGCGAGATTTGTCAGTAGGCTTTTCTTCACCATAGCTAACGATGTTAATTTGGCTTGATGAAACACCCAAAGTTTTCAGATACTTTGATACTGATTTGGCACGTCGTTCTCCCAAAGCGATGTTGTACTCAGGAGTACCACGCTCGTCACAGTGACCTTCGATGGTAATGCTAGTGCTTGGATTTTTCACCAAAAAGCGCGCATGGGCAGCCAACAAATCGTTGTATTGGTATTGCACGTTATTTTTGTCGTACTCGAAATAAACGGTTTGAGTTTGACGCAAACCCGCATCTCTTTCTTCCTGAATTTCTTCAGGCGTTTGTTGACGTTCAACTGTATCAACAGCTACGTTGCTGTCGTTACCACCGTCGTTACTTTCAACTTGAGTGTTGTTGCTGTTATCTTGTTCGCCAGAATTGCCCGCTCCAGAATTTGAGCTAGAACTACAAGCCGATAAAGCCATTACTGGAATTGCAATAAGTAAGCCTTTAAGCACTTTGTTCAGTTGCATCCTAAGATCCTTATACGTTAATACGTTTATTAAATGAGTTAGTAGTTGTTTTTTCGTTTGTTTTTCGCCTCGTCAACCGTTATAAAAACGGTGACCAAGCTGGCGATTTTACCTGTCCGTTAGACACTGGTAACCGCGCTTTAAATCTGCCATCGATAGAAACCAAGGCCAAAACCTGCGCTTCACGATACAAAGTACTATATATAATCATCGAGCCATTTGGTGAAATGCTTGGTGATTCGTCCAATTTGGTGGTGGTCAATACTTTAAAGTCACCGCCTTTGACATTTTGTCTGGCTATATGGTATTTACCACGGGTACGATTGACCATAACCAGTTGCTTGCCATTAGGCGTTATCGAGCCACCTAAGTTCATTTCACCCGTAAAAGTCAGCCGTCTGGTTTTTCCGGTGGTTAAATTTACGCTATATAGTTGCGGTTTGCCACCCCGTTCAGACGTAAATGTGACACTTTTTCCATCTGGCGACCAAGAAGGCTCTGTATCTACCCCTCTATTACTGGTGATCTGCCTTAAAGCTTTTGTTTTGGTGTTGATGACATAAATTTCAGGATTGCCGTCTTTGGACAAAACAATCGCAAGATCTTCGCCATTGGGTGACCACTGCGGTGCACCATTAATGCCGTCGTATGCGGTTAATAAAGTACGCTGACCGGTGTAAATATCTTGAATATAAATTTGTGCACGGCGATTTTCGAAAGTCACATAAGCCAGTTTGGTGCCATCAGGCGACCAAGCAGGCGACATCAAAGGTTCGTTTGAACGCAACAATGAAATTTCGTTAGCACCGTCATAATCAGCGACCACCAATTGGAAAGGTTTTGGTGCGCCATCGCGTACAATCACGTAAGCAATGCGAGTTCGAAATACGCCTTTATTACCAGTTAATCGTTCGTAAACCACATCAGAAATACGGTGGCTATATTGGCGAAATTGCTTAGGTTCGATAACCACCTGACGAGGCAACTCTAAAATATGGTCTTTACTTTCGACCAGTTTACCATCGCTGAGTCTTTGCCCTTTGCCATCGGTAATTTGACCGCGTAATACGTCAATCAACGAAAACGTTACCATGTATCGATTATTATCATATTCTTTAATCGACCCTACAACTATCACTTCTACGCCTTCAGCAACCCAGGCGGCATAATCTACTTCACTGTCTTGAGAAGGCCTTTGCGGCATATTAATTACAGCAATGGGATTAAACTTACCGCTACGGCGCAAATCTTCGGCGACCACGTCAACAATATTTGGCGGTGTGCCTGTGCCTTCATATTTAAACGGCACAATACCAATAGGGCGGGCTTGGTCTATACCCCCTGTTATCTCGATTTCTAATGCAGCATTAACCAAACTGGTTTGCAGTAAAACCAATGTCATTAGTGCCGTTTGTATTAACTTTTTCATTAATTAGACTTCCGGGTTAAACGTTAGATTAATATTTTTTAATTCTTCAAAAACAGCAGGGTCTTTGGATATCGGCACTTTATCAACTTTATAAATTGAGGCTTTAGCCGCTTCGCAAACCTGTGTGTCACCACTAAGAACTTTAACCTTGGTCACTAGACCGTTAAAGGCCAATTTAATATTCACCCGGCATGATTTTCCTCTCATGGTTTCGTCAACCAACATGCCCTGTTCAAGCCGTTGTTTGATTAGTGCGGTGAATTTTTCGACTTCACTTAAAACCTGTTGATTGTGTGCTTTGTCACGCGCCGCCTGCTCTTCGGCCATTTCCTGTTGCATTAACAGCTCTTGCTCACGGCGTAATCGCGCTTCGCGGGCCTTACGGGCTTTGTCTTCTTTAAGCCTTTTAGCCTTGGCTATGCGGTCTTTCTCAGCTTGTTTCTCTGCGGCTTCGGCATCAGCTTTGCGTTTTTTAGCGTCCGCTGCGGCTTGCTCGGCTGCGGCTTTTTGCTTGAGCTTTTTTCTTGTTTCGTCTGCCGCTTTGTTGGCCAGCTTGGTTTCACGCTCTTGTTTAGCTTTAGCTTTTGCAGCTGCCGCATCGGCTTTACGTTTTTCGGCCTGCGATTGCCTTGTTTTTTTATTAAGATCTTTTATTTTGGTTTCTTGATTTTTACGGTTGTTAGATGCTCGTCTGGCACGCGCTTCTAAATCTTCAACCCGCTTTCGTTCAGCAGCTTGCGTTTGGGCTTTTTTTGCTTTGATTTTATTGACCTGTTCAGTCAATTTGTTGGTGTCGACTGCCACCGACTTGACCGGCTGCACCTGTGAAACCACAGGCTTGGGTTTTTCGTTAGGGCTTAAAGTGACACTTGCCACTAAACCCACACCGATAAAAATGTGTAATCCAAAGGATTTAAATAACGAGACGATAAAATTATTGGCCAACACGGTTTATTTCTCTGGAGTTTCGGTCATCAGCCCTACAGACTGAGCACCCGCTTTGTTTAATACGACCATCAGGTCAACGATGCTTTTATAAGCCACGTTGCCATCACCATTGACCATTACAGGGGTTTGTGGCTCAACTGTCAAATGCGCCGCGACAAGCGTCATTATCTGTTCCAAATCCAATGAATCATCAACACTGTCACCCACGGTCAAGTAATAAGTGCCATCGGCTTTAACCGAGGCGACCAACGGCGTTAAGCTGTCTTTTGCCAATGGCTGCGCATCGGCTTTGGGCAAATCAACGGTAACCCCTTGGGTGACTACGGTGGCGGTGACCATGAAGATAATCAACAACACCAACATAACATCTATGTAAGGCACAACGTTGATTTCGGCAACCGGTTTGCGGCGTTTTCTGGAATACATAAGTGTGATTACCTCGCCCTATCCTGCTTTAGTTGTGGCTGTCATAGTAGCTGCTTGGCGATGCAGGATATTAGAAAACTCTTCCATGAAATTTGCATAGCTGTTTTCTAATTTTTCGACTTTATGCGAAAAACGGTTATAAGCGATAACCGCTGGTATTGCCGCAAATAGTCCCATGGCCGTGGCTATCAACGCTTCTGCGATACCCGGTGCGACCATCGACAAAGTTGCTTGACGCACTTCACCCAACGCTATAAAAGAATTCATGATACCCCATACGGTACCGAATAGCCCGATATAAGGGCTAATAGAGCCAACAGTTGCCAAAAACGACAAATTGGTTTCAAGGGTTTCTACTTCGCGCGACAAAGCCACTCGCATTGAGCGATGAGTACCAGCGAGTATTATCTCTGAATCGCCAGTGGGATGATTACGCAAGCGTGAAAACTCTTTAAAGCCCGATTTAAAGAGAGATTCAAGGCCAGTTTGGGGATTAGCACGAGCCGCAACTTCGTTATACAGCTTGGCCAAATCTACGCCAGACCAAAAACGGTCTTCAAATTTTTTGGCTTGGGTTTCGGCGCTGCCAAGTACTTTGATTCGTTGAAAAATCATGGCCCAAGACACAACAGACATCGCTAACAATGTCAGCATCACCAACTGTACCAACAGGCTGGCTTCTATAAATAAATCGATGAATGATAATTCAGATGACAATGTTTAGTACCTCTGTGATATTTGTCGGCAGTTTTACGGGTTTCATTTTTTCAAGGTTGACACAAGCGACGGTAAAAGTGGCGGTGCAGATGGTTTGACCCGCGCTGTTAGTGATCGATTGTGCAAATTGCATACTGGCTTTGCGTAATTGACTGATACGACAATGCACATTCAAAAGCTCGTTGAACCTCGATGCTAATAGGTTATCCATTTCGACTTTGCGAATAACAAAACCGATATTTTGTGCCAACATAACGTCTTGTTCTATACCCAACTCGCGGAACCATTCGGTTCGGGCGCGCTCAAAAAACTTGAGATAGTTGGCGTTGTATACGATACCTGCTACGTCGGTATCTTCGTAATAAACGCGTATGGCGAGCGTGTAGTTATTTTTGCTTAGCACTAGTGTTTTTATGGCCCAATTACAGCATTGTCAATTTAGACCGCTATGGTAGCTTAATTGTTTCAAGACTCAATGGTTAATGTGCTTTTTAATCGTTAAATTTTATTACGGGCGAATAAATCATAGCGAAAAATGCAAGTTGGTGCATAAAACCACATATACAGTAAAATTGAAGGAGGGGGAATCGAAAGCCAAATGAAGCTCAAAGTCTAATTATTTTATGCAATTCCACCTTGTCCCTATGCGTCAAAAGTGGGTATTTATTATTTCGCGTGCACTGTTAGTTGAGTATAAACTCGATTCCAAGTTGTTGTTTTACAAACATTGTGACAGATATATGACATTGAATTTGTGCGACATTACCCCGTGAATTATATTCATTATTAGTTTATCTAATGATTAACCTTAGTTTTCCTTGTTTGCCAACAACCCCGGTAGCCCTTAATATACGGGCATCTTCTGACTTATTGCAAACAAATAGATACTTGGGAAACGTTTATTTGGGTCAGATAACACAAAGAGGGTTTGTTAGATTTCCAGCTTTGTAGACACCTAAGGATTTTTTTAATCCTTCCTTCAACTTGTATTTTTGGCCCACTTTTTTAGTGGGCTTTTTTTTGTTTTTTTTATGCCACTACGCGAAAATCTGAATAAGCCTCACCCCGGAGGATGGGCCGAGCCTGCGAGGCGTAGTTAGCGCTTGCGCGTAACCCATCGGTTGCCTGTCATTAATCGCCAAATTTTTGTTGTGTATATTGTCGTTTTATCGTTATTTTGGTGATGAGTTAAATATACCGATGGGTTACGGCTCGTACCTCACCTAACCCATCCTCCGTTTGTGACAAAATATGATGATTCAACGACCCTCTTCCTACTCAGGTTCGTAATCAAACCCCAAGTGTAAATAAGCCCGTTCAGTGGCGATTCGTCCGCGCGGTGTGCGCTGTATAAAGCCTTGTTGAATCAAAAATGGCTCTATTACATCTTCAATGGTTTCGCGCTCTTCGCCTATTGCCGCTGCTAGGTTATCAAGTCCTACCGGGCCACCCATGAATTTTTCGATGATGGCACTCATGAGTTTTTGATCCATAAAATCAAAACCTTGGCGGTCGACGTTAACCATATCTAGGGCTGCCGAGGCAATAGTTTGGTCAACATAACCTTGATGTTTCACCTGAGCAAAGTCTCTTACTCTTCTTAATAGTCGGTTGGCTATTCGTGGGGTACCTCTTGAGCGACGCGCGACTTCTGTTGCGCTGTCGTGGTCTAATTCTAAGTTCAAGTAGTCGGCTGAACGGGCCACAATGTTGGCCAAATCAGCGACTTTATAGAATTCTAGTCTTTGAACAATACCAAAACGGTCTCGTAGTGGTGAAGTTAACGCCCCTGCCCTTGTTGTTGCGCCAACTAAGGTAAACGGCGGCAAGTCTAGTTTAATTGAGCGGGCTGCCGGACCTTCGCCTATCATAATGTCGAGTTGATAATCTTCCATTGCTGGGTATAGAATTTCTTCTACAACTGGGCTAAGGCGGTGTATTTCGTCGATAAACAACACATCGTTTTCGTCGAGGTTGGTTAGCAAGGCCGCCAAATCGCCAGCTTTTTCGAGCACAGGTCCTGAGGTGGTTTTGAGGTTTACGCCCAGTTCGTTGGCTACGATGTTGGCAAGCGTGGTTTTACCCAAACCCGGCGGGCCAAAGATCAATAGGTGATCAAGCGGTTCGCCTCGTAATTTGGCGGCCTCGATGAAAATTTCCATTTGTTCACGAACGTGATCCTGCCCTTGGTAATCTTTGAGCAACTTGGGGCGAATGGCTCTGTCGACCGTTTCGTCTTCTATTGTGGCAGTTGGCTGAATCAGCCTATCGGCTTCTATCATTTTTCAAATACTCTTTTTACAACATCGCCCGCAGCGCTTCTTTAATCAACGACTCGCTGCCCATGTCGGCTTTATGAACTTTCTTTATGGCTTTATTCGCTTGAACACCGGTATATCCCAGCGCAATCAAAGCGCTGACCGCATCATCAAAAGCACTGGCAGGCATTTCGAATACGTCGTCTATTATGTGCCCTACACCAGAGGCTTGTGGTGCAACTTCTACGCCCCAGTCTTTAAGGCGGTCGCGCAATTCTACTATCAAGCGCTCGGCTGTCTTTTTGCCCACACCCGGCAGTTTCACCAAGGTGGTTGAATCTTCGTTAATAACACAACGAACAAACTGCTCTGCCGACATGCCCGACAAAACCGTTAAGGCCATTTTTGGCCCCACACCGTTGGTTTTGATTAATTGTCTAAACAGCAATCGTTCGGTTTTGTTGGCAAAGCCATATAACAACTGTGCATCTTCACGCACCACAAAATGAATGTAAACCGCTGCTTGTTGGCCTACCTCAGGTAGTTGATAAAAGCTGGTCAGTGGCATTTGCACTTCGTAACAAACACCACCACAGTCTATCAGTAGTTCTGGTGCGTTTTTCTCTTCAACCAGACCTTTTAATTTTCCAATCATTTTCTACAATCCTGTTTTAACTCTATTCTTACCTTTGATGATAACTATTTGGGCTAACCTTGTAAGAGAAAAATCGCGGCGAGACGCTTCGCTGCTGCCGCTCCTACCAATTAACTATCTCAACCGTCCCCGAACAACCTTTTTGACTTGCCCTGCCATATTCAGCAAACTCTGATGCGAATGCGCATGACACATAGCAACAGCAAGCGCATCGGCGGCATCTTCTTGAGGTTTGCCCGGTAGCTTGAGCAAGGTTTTAACCATCAACTGCACTTGAGTTTTATCTGCACCGCCTGTGCCCACCACGGCTTGTTTAACCTGCCGCGCTGAATACTCAGCGACTGGCAATTCATTAGTGGTTGCGGCCACTATCGCCGCCCCGCGTGCCTGCCCAAGTTTTAAGGCCGAATCGGGGTTGCGCGCCATAAAGACTTGTTCAATGGCAAACAGCTGTGGGTTGAATTGACGGATAACTTCGCTGACACCGTTAAAGATGATATGGAGTTTTTCGGGTAAGGTGTCGGCATTGACTCGAATACAGCCACTGCCAACATACGTCAATTTTGAACCCTGCTGCTGAATAACCCCGTAACCGGTGATACGTGAACCGGGATCGATTCCTAATATAATTGTCATCTAATCTAAACTGGCAAGAATATCTTCAGAGATATCGGCGTTGCTAAAGACTTCTTGGGTATCGTCTAACTCTTCGAGCATGTCGACAAGGCGGAGAAACTTGGGGGCAGTTGCGGCATCAAGCTCTGCTTTGGTAGAGGGTATCATAGTAATTTCGGCTTCTTCTGATTCAAATCCTGCGGCTTTTAATCCTTCAACCACTTCGTCGAAATCTTCAGGTGCGGTGTAAACCTCAATAGAACCATCATCATTCGTCACAACATCATCGGCACCCGCTTCAATCGCGGCTTCCATCACTTGGTCTTCATCAAGACCGGGATCAAAACTAATCAACCCTTTTTTGTCGAACAAATAAGCCACCGAACCGTCGGTGCCTAAATTGCCACCCGCTTTGGTGAAAGCGTGACGTACATTACTAACCGTACGGTTGCGATTGTCGCTCATGCATTCAACCAAAATGGCAGTGCCACCGGGGCCGTAACCTTCGTAGCGAATGTCTTCAACGATTTGACCGTCGAGTTCACCGGCGCCACGTTTTACGTTGCGCTCGATGGTGTCGCGGGTCATGTTGGCGGCCAAAGCTTTGTCGACAGCAATGCGTAAACGTGGGTTCGCATCTACATCAGAACCCCCTTCACGGGCGGCAACCGTTAATTCACGGATAACCTTGGTGAAGATTTTACCGCGCTTGGCGTCTTGCGCTGCCTTGCGGTGTTTGATGTTTGCCCATTTACTGTGACCTGCCATGCAATGTCTCCGCGATTATCTTTAATCAAGCGAGACTGATGTCTCGCTCACAACGATGCGGGAATACAACCCCGCCTAAACCGTTATTCAGATTTTTCTTCAACCACAACACTAACACCCAAATCGCTGAGTGCCGTAGGGTTAGCCATGCCAGGCGCGTTGGTCATCAAGCAAGCGGCAGTGGTAGTTTTTGGAAATGCCATCACTTCACGAATTGAACTGGCACCTGTCATCAGCATCACCAAACGGTCTAAACCGAAGGCTAAACCTGCGTGTGGTGGCGCACCAAATTTCAATGCTTCTAACAAGAAACCAAATTTTTCTTGCGCTTCTTCATCGCTGATACCCAAAATACGAAATACCGTTGCCTGCATGTCTTGCTCGTGTATACGAACCGAGCCGCCGCCAAGTTCACAACCGTTCAATACCATGTCGTATGCGTTAGACAAAGTGTCTAATGGCGCTTTTTCTAAAGCTTCAGGAGAAGCATCAAGTGGCGCGGTGAATGGGTGATGTAAAGCGGTAACGCCATGCTCGGTTTCTTCGAACATTGGGAAGTCAACAACCCAAAGTGGTTTCCACTCGTTGCTGGTCAGTTCTAAATCTTCGCCCACTTTTAAGCGTAATGCGCCCAAAGCTTCTGAGACTACCGGGCTGGTATCAGCACCGAAGAACAACAAATCACCAGACTCAGCGCCTGTGGCTTCAATAATGCCTGTGGCCATTTCTGGTGTTAAGAATTTAACGATAGATGACTGCATACCTTCAATTCCGGCTGCGGCATCGTTAACCTTAATGAAAGGCAAACCTTTGGCACCATAAATGCCAACGTATTTGGTGTAGTTATCAATATTCTTGCGCGACAGTTTAGATGCGCCGCCGGGCACTTTAAGCACTGCAACACGACCTTTAGGGTCATTCGCTGGGCCTGAAAATACTTTAAAGTCAGCATCCTTAAGAATGTCGGCAACGTCGACTAATTCCATTGGGTTACGCAAATCTGGCTTGTCTGAACCAAAACGTCTCATCGCTTCTGAATAAGGCATTGATGGGAAGTCGCCCAAATCAACGTTAAGCAAAGTTTGGAACATTTTGCGAACCATGCCTTCTGTGACGCCCATGACTTGCTCGGCGCTCATGAATGAGGTTTCGATATCTATTTGAGTGAATTCTGGTTGGCGGTCGGCACGTAAATCTTCGTCACGGAAACATTTAACGATTTGATAGTAGCGGTCCATACCCGACATCATTAGCAATTGTTTGAACAGCTGTGGTGACTGTGGCAATGCAAAGAAGCTGCCTTTATGAGTACGACTTGGTACCAAATAATCGCGAGCACCTTCAGGCGTAGCACTGGTCAAAATTGGCGTTTCGATGTCTAAAAAGCCTTCAGTTTCTAAAAAGCTGCGAACAAAACTGGTGACTTTGGCACGAAACTTCATGCGGTCGCTCATGACTGGGCGGCGCAGGTCGAGATAACGATATTTGAGGCGTTGCTCTTCAGAGTTGTTTTGGTTGAAATCAAGCGGTAATGGCGCTGAGCGATTTAAAATTTCGACTTCTTGGCCCAAAATTTCGATGCCGCCAGTGCTCATGTCTTTGTTGATTTGACCTTCAGGACGGCCACGAACCAACCCTTTAATACGAATACAAAATTCGTTGCGCAGGCTGTTGGCAACAGCAAAACTGTCTTGACGGTCGGGGTCGAAAACCACCTGAACGATGCCTTCTCGGTCACGCATGTCGAGAAAGATAACCCCGCCCATGTCTCTTGAGCGGTTAACCCACCCACACAGTTCGACTACTTCGCCGATTTTCGATTCGTTTACCTGACCACAATAAAGGCTGCGCATTTAATAATCCCGTCTGACTTACACACTAAAAATGACGGCTAATTATATAGGAAAGCCCGCACTTGGCAAGGGGTATGTCGGCGCTTCATACCAACTGTAAAAGGCTGAATTTTTGCCAGCGCTCAAGTAAATTTTGTGCGCGTGCTTTTGATAAACCCGCTAGCCATTCGTAACTCGATGAACGCGTTAAATGCCACTGCCAAGTATCATTAATGGTCTCGCTCAATGGCCGAAATTGTAACCCAGCTTCAATCGCCTTTTGGCTGTTGCACTGCATAAAGCCAATATTGTCGATTTTACGCCGAGGTAACCACAGTGGCATTTCGCTCCATGCTTCTACGTTGTGAGCTAATA
>CALKGI010000057.1 GCA_938085045.1 uncultured Alteromonadaceae bacterium | reverse complement strand
TTCAATCATGATGTCATCGGGGCCAAAGGCTTGCTCGGTTTGTAAAAGCCTAAGCAGAATTCGGTGTCTGTCCATGCGCCCAGATAATACCGCCGCAGCCAACTCATCGGTGCAATTGGCGATAACCAAAGCCATGGTTTTCTCACAAACATTGTGCAATTGCTGCATCACCTCACCAATCCCCTTAACCACCAACTTATCCATCTGTCCGGCATTGGCTGATGTCAGTAATTCGTTTTGCGCCGACTCAATCGTTTGGCGACCGGTTTCATCACTAAAATAAGCGATGTCTTCGGCCAAAACCACAGCAACACTGTTGGTCATATTGTCAAAAAAGCGTTGGCGCAAGTCGTCTCCTGCGCCAATTAGCGCGCAGCACAGTGTATCGAGGTTAAATTGGCTTAAAAGATGTCGTATTTCGCTGTCATCTACATGAATTAAATCGTCAAAACAAGCGATGACAGCTATGGTGCCAAGTGGCAAATGTTGTAGCCGCAGATTCAATGAATGGGTGGTATCTTGAGGTAATTCGGCAAGTAATGCTAGGCGCATTTGTCCGGGCAGGCAAGCGAGAATCGCTGCAACTTTTGCCAAAATATCAATCTGTTGGTCTTGCTCTTCATTCATTAATAACGCCCCCTGTAACTGTCCATTTTAACCTGCTTGCCAAAATAACGTGAGTAGTAATGGCACAAAATAAGTTACATGATATCAGTGTGAATGAACAATTGCTCCATTAACGCTTCGACCTGTTCTGTGGCGTCTTTAAACATAATACCAACACTGACTTTTGTTCTTTCGTTACGACTGTTGCAAACTTGCGCGGGAATATCAACAGGTTCGCCTCCGGGGCTGCTGATGGTCACAACCAAATCACATTTTTTCACATTCACCTGATCGTTTTTGGCTTTGAACACAAAACCACAACCGTTTTCAGATACGTCATTAACAATGCCCTGAATTTTGCTGGTACCAACAGTAATTTGCGCCGGTATGTGCACCGATACTCGTTGATGTAACCGTAGCTGGCGGTTTTCTATATGTACCGGGTAAGTCAGATAAATGTACTTACCGGGCGCTTCGCTTATGTGTTTGACCACAGCCCTAAAAGCGCAGCATTCGCCTTTGTCGCCTTCGAGAATATAGCGCACAATCACAATTGCACCTTCTTTTAACACATCGCTTATGGCTTTGTCGACACGCCCTTCAGGATATTTGAGCATGACAAATTTACCAGTTTCGTACCCTAGCAATTTAAGCTTTACGCGCACCAAGGTTGGCTGGTTGATTTGCAAATCAACGGGCTTGCCTGGCAGCAACTCAAAGTAACTTTGCGTTATAGTCGGTGTTGTTTTGGCCTGTGCAGTGATAATCAATATCTCCCTATGAAAACATATATACCTAGATTAGACCTCAATTGGGCATAGATCAACGGCATATCGGGTACTATAACAAGGAGCTAACCACGTACTTGCTAATACCACCGGCCCTCGAAATATTAAACAACGCATTGATAAGTATAATAAAATAATCTCGTTAGACTTTTACTACATGAAAGCTAACATATCTTTGGACAACAGCACTTTACAAAATCTGGCACTTGCTCAGTGCTTGGTATGAGGATGACAAATAATAACGTATAAGCGAAACAAACCGTATTTTTCGCCGAGTCGGCCTGATGACGATTAGCTATGCTGGCACCTTTTGATAGATACAACAAAATAAGGTGAATAATCGCTATGGCGGGTTCAAAAGCTAACAGTTTAATTACAAGAGAAGATGTCAACATAGTGCTCAGGACAAAGCATGCCAGTGAAAGAGAATTGTGGGTGTCAGACAATCGCGTAGCTCTAGGTCTGGCAAACACTTTGGTTGACATGTATACCACAGTGGCCATTAATACCAATGCAGATGGTGAAATCAGTTCAGTCCAACTTACCCACTTCAATGGTAACACCCTAGAGGTATTTGCCCCAGTACCGACATGGAATGTAAAGAGTGATCTGCAGACACCCGTTGGCAATAATCATTTATTGTCGACTGTGCTGCTTGGTGTAGCCGAAGATGGTCAACCTGCTGATGCACCAGATGAAGTCCACTATATTGATGTTAAAATAGGCAGAAACACCAAAAGTGGCTCTCAAATGGGACTTGAAGGCTTTGTAGGCATATGTGCACCTTTTAAGCGTCAACAACATAACTTCATGGACTGGAAACGGGATAATCGTTTGTATGGTTTTGACTATAAAAACGAGTTAAAAAACAAAATAAAAATAGTCCGCAATAGATTTATCGAAGTGTATGGTGACGCGCAATCGAACGAAAAATGGGAGCAAATGCATGACAAAATCACCCCGTTAATCTCCAATATGTTCGACAGGCAGTATCGTGATTGGGCCAACTATATTGCACAAGACGATGACACGCCGCCGCCAATAACCTTCGTTGGCGCCAGTATTTTGTTTGCCATCAATATCGATAAGCCAACACTCAGTACAGCCAAATTGATTGACCCCGACCATCCAATTTTATTAGAGGACGAAGAAATGAATCCAGCGCCACCAATCACTTTGATGACAGCTAGATCTTTTCCGGGTAGTAACGAAGAATGGCTCTCCTTCAAACAAAAATGGGTCAGAGGTTTTTATGGTGGATTCACCAACTTGGTCGACTACTTTGGAGCAATAGAATTAACAGGCGAGCTACCAAAACCTGTCGATATATTACTCCAATTAGAACAATATTAGTGCTAAAAAGCATCGCCCGGAATGCGCACCCAACCTTCCATCAGCACTCGGGCACTGCGACTCATTACAGCTTGAGTCACAGTCCATTGTCCGTCACCTGTACCTTCAACAAACGTAGCCTCTGCACCCACTTTAAGCGTGCCAGAAGGATGGCCGAAGGTCACCGAACTACGCTCACCGCCACCAGCGGCAAGGTTAACTAAAGTACCCGGTACTGCGGCCGCAGTGCCAATGGCAACAGCGGCTGTGCACATCATGGCGTGATGTAGCTTACCCATAGACAACGCGCGAACCA
>CALKGI010000056.1 GCA_938085045.1 uncultured Alteromonadaceae bacterium | reverse complement strand
GTGCCAATATTGAGTCATTAGAGGTAGTCAGGTTTTGCTTCATAACAGGTAAACACCCTTATTAAGTTGATTGATAAGGGTGTAAGTATATGATATTTAAGTATATAAATCCAGTTCGTCTTAGCTTAATGGCATTGGGGGCCATCCCCCGTGATTGCCCATGTATGTTCCATCATTTATGGAAGGGCAGACACGGGGGTCTGCCCCTACGGGTTGTTTTGATTCCATGATGCGAGAAATTAAATTAGTGCAATCGTATGGGCCATCCCCTGTGATTGCCCGTGTATGGTCCACATTCATATAAAGGACAGACAAGGTGGTCTGCTCCTACGGGCTTGATTGAACTTTCATCGCACAAAAATCAACCATTCCTTTTAAACCCTTTATCTGCTATACTTCGCGGCCAAATTTCCAGTCTCTGTTGTGTATTGTTCTTTCGTTAGAACATAGGCAGAGCACTCACAAGAAGGTTGTTATACACATTATGAAGTCCCTTGTTTTAAAACTCGTCCGTAACGCTTTGGGTCAATTGATTATTTTTATTGATTTTATCACCAGACCGCAAAGAATGACGCGCAGTGAGCATTTGCAGGGTGAGGTAGATTTGCAATCAAAAGATCTAACTTTGTATCAATTTCATGCGTGTCCTTTTTGCGTTAAAGTTCGTCGTTCGATGATCCGTCTTAATTTGAATATTGAGCTGCGTGATGCCAAAAACGATGAGCAAAGCCGACAAGAGTTGTTAGAAGAGGGCGGGCGTATCAAAGTACCTTGCTTGCGAATTCAAGAAGGCGCACAGGTGACTTGGTTGTATGAATCAAAAGCAATCATCAGTTACCTTGACCAGCGTTTTGGTGTTCAAAGCAATTTGCCTGAGTCAGTAGAGTCTGCCTAATCTGATTGCTTTTGTGTTTTAAAGCGAATGATGACTTGTAAACCTTCGCCTAGGCAGCTTGAGATATCAATGCTGCCTTCAAGATCTTCTTCGACCAATTTCTTCATTATACCCATGCCCAATCCGCTGCCACCTTTACCCGCTTTAGTGGTGTAATAGGGTTCAAACACCTTTTTGAGTAACTCGGCTTCAATACCTTTACCGTCATCAGTGTAAGTTAGTTCGGTATAGTCATCTGAGGTTTTTGCAATGATCTGCATTTTGCCATTTTGCTCGTCTTCAAAACCATGTAACAGTGAGTTGTTGATTAAAATGGTGATAATTTGTGATAGTGCGCCGGGAAAACTGTTGACCACGATATCTGCCGGAATTGATGTAGTCACCTGATGAGAGGTCTGTTTGATGTTGGGTTTGAGGCTGAGCACTATGGTGTCGATATACTCGCGTAAGTTGAAGCTCGAAACCACGTAGTGACATTGGTCTACTGCCACCAGTTTAAAACTGTGCAATATTTGTGAAGCGCTTTCGATATTGGTTTGAGAGATTTGTAGGGCTTCGTTAATGCTGTCTAAAAAGCTTGATAGGTTAGCTGGCCTGAGGGTTTTGTTGTCGAAGTCTTCTCTGATTTGCGCAGCTTTATCTATGGTAAAGCTCAACGCTGTATTGAGAGTGCCCAAGGGCGTTGATATTTCGTGCGCAATGCTGCTGACAAAACCCCCGAGTGCTGACAGTTTTTCTGATTGCAACAACTGCTCTTGGTCCATTCTAGATTTTTCAAGTAACCTCAACTGATTAACGACTCTTGCCAATACCTCTTCTTGTTGAACCGGTTTGGTGATGTAGTCAGACGCGCCTACTGAAAACCCTAAACGAATGTCTTCTGGCGCGGTTTTGGCCGTGACAAATATCACTGGGATAGCGGCGGTTTCTACGTCGGCCTTGAGGCGGCGACAGGTTTCGTAACCATCAATGCCGGGCATCATTATGTCGAGCAAAATAAGGTCTGGTTTAACGCGGGCGACAAGCTTAAGGGCCTTTTCGCCACTGGTGACCGCCGAGATCTTGTAATGGTCAAGGGTCAGAAAGTGTCGTAATAGGTCGATGTTGATTGGGTTGTCGTCAACAATCAAAATGCTGGCGTTGTTTAATTCGTTCATGAGCGTTGATCCAAAAAGGCCATTAATGCCTCCATGTCATATTGGGCGATAAAGGTTTTTACGACTTCAATAAAATCGTCGTATTGTTGTCCCTGTTCACTCAGTTGCTTTAACTGGGTTTCAATATCCGACACCCGGTAAAGTTCTGCGGTTTGCCTAAGTTGTTCGATAATATCACTGGGTGGTCTGGGCACCGTATGTTTATCAATTGTCTTGGGCGGTTCGGTTTTTTTTGTGTATTCAAATTCAATTTTGAGGGTTTGCTCAATGCAACCAAAGAGGTCGTCAATTAAAAAGGGTTTGGCAATATAATTGGCAAATCCAAGGTCGAGATAATGATGTTTGTCTTGTTCTAGTGACGATATGCTGATGGCCATCACAGGTGTCTGTTGATTAAGTTTGGTTTTTTTACTGCGATTGAGCAAGGTAATACCGTCGATTTCAGGCATATTTATGTCGGTTAGTACCAAATCAAAACTGGCGTTTTCCATCATGTCGAGTGCCATGAACCCATTGCTGGCGTCAGTCACTATAAATTGTGCATCTTCAAGGATGCGCGTCATTATGTTGCGATTAACATCTATGTCATCTACCACCAAAACGCTGATATGTTGCCCTTGGGCCAAGCATTTGTAGGCTTGTGGCATCACCGCTTCTGCTTCTGGGGCACTACAGTGAGGCATCTCAAGAAAAAAACTGACGGTGGTGCCTTTATTTTCTTGAGACTTAAGTAATAAAGTGCTGCCGAGTAATTCGAGGTAGTTTTTCGAAATGGCCAAGCCCAGACCTGTGCCGCCTTTTGTCTGGCCACCATGGCCTTGTGTGAACGGTTCAAACAATTGCTCTTGTTCTTTTGCGGTAATGCCCATACCACTATCGATAATCTCAAAATAAAAGGCATTGTCGTTGCGCTCGGTTACTGTTAATTGAACAAAACCCTTGTCGGTAAATTTAACGGCATTGCCGATGAGGTTGATCATGATTTTACGCAGTTTGCCTTCATCGCCGGTAACCCACAGGGTTGGATGGACAAAATCTAGCGCCACTTTCCAGCTCAGCCCTTTTTGCAGTGTTTTTAAATTGAACATATCGCTAATAGATTTGAGTAGTGCAACAAGGTCAAACGAGGTTAGGTAGGGTTGTTGTAAGCCAGATTCAATTTTCGAAATATCTAATACATCGTTGATTAGGCCCAAAAGATGCGTGCTTGATTGTTCAACTACCTGCAAAGACTGGCGTTGGTTATCGTTTAACAGTGGGTCGCGTTTGAGAATTTGTGAGTAACCCATAATCGCATTCATTGGGGTTCTGATTTCATGAGAGATATTGGCGAGAAATATCGACTTGGTTTTATTCGCTAAGGCGGCTTCATCTTTGGCGTTGTTGGCTATTATCTCGATTGCTTCTCTTTGTTTAATCTCTTGGGCCAGTTGGGTATTGAGCATCATCGAAGATTGATTGGCTTGGCGCAGGTTGTTGAACAGGTAAATGACAATAGCAAGGCCTGATAGAAGCAGTAAAGACACTAATATCACCACCTGAATGAAAATGTAGTTGACTTGTTCTAAGCCCGTACCCAGTGGTTTACTGACTTCTAAAACACCGCGTACATCACCTGCTTGCCAGTTGTTTTTAGGGGTATCTGGGTGGGCATTATGGCAATGAACACATGTGGGGCGCATCAAGTCGGCCACTGCATAACGCAACGTAGGTATACCGCTGACATCTTCAACTCGAACAAAAGGTTGGTGTTTGTTCTTATTGAGGGATAACCATGCTGCTTGGGCGAAATCGTCTCTTAATCCGCCGCTTATTTCGCGCCAAGGAAAAGGGTAAGCACTGTATAACGTGGCTCTTACACCATCGCCTGTAATGCCAATTTTCTTGGCCAGCATCATGTTTAATGTGGTTGGCAGTGGTATGGCATCAAGTCGGTTTTTGTGATCGTGAGTGACTTTGAGCCCGTGAGTTAGCGCTGTTTGTACGACTTCATCATTGTATAGCGTGCGAAGTTGGGTCAGCA
This sequence comes from uncultured Alteromonadaceae bacterium, assembly GCA_938085045.1. Taxonomy (GTDB): domain Bacteria; phylum Pseudomonadota; class Gammaproteobacteria; order Enterobacterales; family Alteromonadaceae; genus JABSOG01. The sequence continues at coordinate 42,221 of CALKGI010000056.1, read as the reverse complement.
CTTGAGTATATTGCTCGGCGCTTTGCTTGGTGGTTGATTCTTTCAATTGAACGTTGAGGCTTTGCAGATGGGTGAAAATGGCGACTGAACTGACCACAAACAAAATGGCGAGGAGCAGCACCGGGCGCCGGCCTAGTGTCAGTTGGCGTTGATTGGGGTAGTCAAATTTATCCATTATTCAACAGTTTAGACATTTTAGATGATAAACTAGCGGGAGATGTATTACTTAGCATAGCATTTTTTTAACAATGTGTACCAATGAGACTCAGCCGCTGGGCTGATATTGGTTATGGGGTGAAAATGAGTGTATTACACATTACTAATGGCGATTGTGCGGTTCAATTGATGCAGCAGGCTCAATTGTGTGGAGACTTTTTACCGTGGCGCGATATTTTGCATGATGGACCGGTACCCGCTGGATTATCGCTAGATGAACTATCGAAGGTTAGAGCTGAATTTATTGCTGAGTCTATCGGTGGTGCAGGCAGTGTAATTGATGTACAAAGAAAATTTGCTGAGCGTGACCTGCAATTCAAAGCACTAGCACAATACGACACCATTCGTTTGTGGTTTGAGCACGACTTGTACGACCAATTGCAATTGCTGCAAATTCTAAATGAGCTACCAATTGATGTATTAAGCACCCACAAAGTTAGTATTATTTGCACTGAAAATTACTTAGGGCTGCTCAGCCCAGATGCGTTATTGGCTTTGCAATCATTTGAACAACCACTAACCAAAACGCATATACAATTGGCCAAAAGAGCTTGGCAAGCATTTTGTTCACCCACGCCCAACGATTGGCAAGATTTACTTGACCTCAATACCGATGCATTACCGTTTTTGTCTGGCGCGGTTGAAAGGATGTTACAACAATATCCCGGTGTCGGGCACGGGTTGAGTAGGGTTTCACACTTTATATTACAAAGCCTTGAAGCCGGTGATAAAACGGCGCAAGCATTGTTTAGCGACTATCAGGCCAGTGAGTCACGACAATATTTGGGTGATAGCAGTTTTTACGCCTTATTAAATCAACTGCAAAATGCCAAGCCTGCTTTAGTGAATTACGCCAATGACGGGGCCGAGTATTCTATCAGTGAATTTGGCCTAAGGGTTTTTGCGGGCAAAGCTAGTGGATTGGCGGCTATTGGGCTAGAACGTTGGATTGGTGGTGTTCATTTAAGCCAAAATAACTTATGGTACTACGATAATCAATCAGGCCGTTTGGTTGGGCCTAATTCAACTCTTGTGAGACCCTAAACCGATGAAAGAAATCAACATTAACCAGCTGCGCGATGAAATTGATTCGCTAGACAGTCAGTTGGTTCAGTTATTGGCTAAACGCAGCAAGGTGACCCGCCAGGTGGGTTTATATAAAACCATCCAAGGCGTGCCTGTTTATGTTCCAGAGCGTGAAAATGAATTATTAATCAAGCGTCGAAAGCAGGCTGAAGCATTGGGCGTGAGTCCTGAGTTGGTTGAAGATTTACTGCGCCGAATTATGCGCGAATCTTATCAATCACAACACAAGCATTATCATTGTTCAAATCAAGACATCAATAAAATCGTCATATTTGGTGGTAATGGTGCGCTCGGTAAAGCCTTCGTTAACATGTTTAGAATTTCGGGTTACACCGTCGAAGTGGTCGAAAAAGACGACTGGGACCGGGTTGAATCTGTGGTTGTAGATGCCGATTTGGTTATTATTTCTGTGCCAATCAACGTAACTTCTTCGGTAATTGAGCGTTTGCCTAAATTGCCTGACAATTGTATTTTGGCCGATTTGACCAGTATTAAAGATGAACCCTTGACTGCCATGATGGAAAAACATAATGGCCCAGTTGTGGGTTTACACCCAATGTTTGGCCCAGATGGTTCGTTTGTTAAACAGGTTGTTGTGGTGTGTGATGGCCGTGGCAGTGAACAATATCAATGGTTGATTGACCAAATCACTATTTGGGGCTGCATTACCTATCCCTCTGCGCCACAAGAACACGACAATGCAATGCAGATGATTCAGATAATGCGTCACTTCTCTACTTTTGTATATGGCCGAAATTTGCAGTTAGAAAACCCTGACTTGGACAAGTTAATGGCGTTTAGCTCACCGATTTATCGCTTAGAGTTGGCGATGGTTGGCCGATTGTTTGCTCAAAACGCACAACTGTACACCGACATTATTTTCTCTTCTGAACAGGCTATTGAACTGTTAAAGCATTATATCAATACCTACGAAGACGCAGTGAAGATGCTCGAAAGCGATGATAAAGCCGGGTTTAAAAAAGCTTTTGATGAGGTTTCTGATTGGTTTGGTGATTATGCTGTATCTTTCCAAAAAGAGAGTAAAAGCTTGCTGCTTAAGGCTAACGACCAGCGTAGTTTGTAGCGCTGCGCGCGAGGTTTAGAGCTTCACACGGAGGCACGGAGACGCAGAGGTGCACAGAGAAAGGCTAAAAAATATAGGAAACAAGGGAAAAAGCCTACTGAATTTTTCCTTAATTTAATATTCCTTTGACTTTGCATTTGATTTTCCTCCGTGAACCTCTGTTGCTCCGAGCCTCCGTGTGAAGCTTTTGATCTTAAGGTCTGTAACCAAATCACCTCAGCATGCCACCAACTCTCGCCTGCAACTGCTCCACTACCTCATTTTCAAACCACGCATTACGCTTGAGCCATATCGCATTGCGTGGTGACGGGTGGGGTAGTGGTAAAAACCCCTTTTCTAGATATTCTTCCCAGTGCTGAACGGTTTCAGTCAATGTCGCTTTTTTGCTATCCCCAAGGTAATGATTTTGCGCATACATACCAATCAATAAGGTCAGTTCAACATCAGGCATTAGTCGCAACATTTTGTCATGCCAGGTTTGAGCGCAAATTTTAGGTGGCGGCAAGTCGCCGCTTTTGCCTTTGCCGGGATAACAAAAACCAGCGGGTAATATGGCTATTTCAGGCAGAGTGTAAAACTGGTCACGGTCGACGTTTAACCAGCGCCTTAATCGGTCGCCACTGGGGTCATTCCATGGGATATGGGTTTCATGGACTTTTCTGCCCGGGGCTTGTCCAACAATCAGCAGTTTGGCCTTGGGGCTGATAACAAATATTGGGTTAGGTTCGAGAATGTCTTCGCACAGGCGACAGGCTTTGGCTTGTTGGGTTATTTGTTCAAGAGTTTGGGTCATAGGTTATCTGGCACCGATTAAATAGGGTAACAACTTGGTAGGAGCGGCAAAAGCGAAGTGTCCTCGCCGCTATCCTTATTTTGATTGGCCTACGGCCAATATCGCGCCGGGACGGCGCTCCTACCGGTGAAGTGCAATTGCTACCCTAAATGGCACTATATGCTCAGCACCGGTTATCTTATAGGGCATTGATCAAAGCGAACGCTTAGGCGCAACAGCAACATTAGAAAATATCATCCCCGCAACAAGCGACATAAAAATCAGAAAGGTCTGCGGGCCAATGGGGTTGTCGCCTGCCATGTTTTGCCCTGAAATCATGGTGTTTAAACCAATATAGACTTTACTACCCGGCACCAGTAAAACGAATCCTTGCAACGAAACTATCAGTGCTGGTGCTTTCATCCAGCGGGCAAATAGGTTGGAGTAAATTCCCACCAAAAATGCGCCAACAAATGCACTTAACGAAATATCTAGATAATTGCTGGCCCAAAGTGTGCTGGTATAGGCCAAGAACCCGGATATTATGCCCCAAGGTGCATCTTTTAAGCGAGATTTGAACATGACGACCAAGGTGCTCGACAAAATAGCGATTGCCAACCATGCGGTCCACGCCGGTACTGACGGTGCCGCGATATACTCAACGGGTGGGAAAGCAATTTTGCCAATGGTCAGCCCAAGAACAGTACCAAAATAGAGCTTGAACATGGTCATCAAACCATCCATAACCCGAGCGGTGCCTGATACTAGATGTCGGCTGGATAGTTCTGACAAACCTAGACTTAGCGCAAGACCGGGTATGAAAATAATGATTGCCGAGAGCACCACCAAAGAGACGTTAATACTTGGGTCATACTGCGCTATGGCTGAAGCCAAAAGTGCAGGTACTAAGGCCACTAGAGGTTCGAGCATGTTGGCAAAGCGGACGGACCTTGCTGCTAGCATGACTAAAAAAAAGTTAGCCGCACTGAGTATTGTTGCCCATAAAACGTCATTCCAACCAGCATGCATTAACATGGCAAAGGCGCCGCCACTGACAGCAAAGGCCAAAAATGTAACTGCGGCGGAATATGGAATAGGTTTGTTTTTAATTTCTTCTAAACGTTCTATGGCTTGTTCTAAAGTGCGCTGACCACTGCCGAGTTCTTCGACTAGCTCGTCGGTGCGCGCAAGTGATCCAAGGTCTAAATCGCCGGGCATCACTCTGACAATATGATTGAGCGGACGCGGATCATCAGCATTTTCTAAAATAAATGTGAGCGCTGTGGGCATGATCAAAAATGAGCCTTTTAACCCGAGCAGCTCAGAGACGTTTTTTAAATGAGATTCAAGGCGATAAGCTGGTGTGCCAAATTGGTGCAGGGCAGTGCCAAGCTGAATGATGAAAGTTTGCTGTTGAGTTAAAGCGGTCAAGATTGCTACCTTGGCAGTGGTAGGCGCGAGTTTGCGCCTACCGAAAAGGATTTTAAATTGACGAAGATATCGTTATAGAAGCGGCCATTTTGGTGGTGCCAAGGCTGCATCCACGGTCGCCGATAGCACTGCCACAATTAAACGATTGATAACCATCGTCGCTTTGGGTGAATTCTTCAAAGCTGGCGACTTCATGTAACGTACCATCAGCCCAGTGAACCTGTTCGTTTTCAACTGGCAACTGTAACGAAATCATTCGTACTTCTTGCTCAGAAAATACCGGAGAAGAGATCTCAATCATGGTTTTTTGTGATTCAAGCGCAACTAAGTCGGCTTGGTTGTTGTCTTGGAGCATAAACCAAGATAATCCACTGACGGCAATTGCTACCGATGCCGCCATCGCCCATAAAGGTGTGTTTGAGCGCTTTGGCATTACGACGATATTGTCGGTTGTGCTTGGTGCTACAGTTGTACTGACAACCGGCTCACTTAATGCAACCTCTTGGCCATGAGCCGCCGCAATTTTCTGCCTTAATTTAAGCTCAAAATCTGCGCTTAGCGATGGTGCTCTAAGCGTAGACAGTTGACCTTTTGCACTTTTTATTTGCTCGAGTTGCGCTTGGCAATCGTTGCATTGTGCTAAATGGGTGTTAATTTCCAACCGTTCCTTGACGTTTAACTGGTTGTCAATTAAACCGTCGAGCAACGACTTGTCGATGTTACATATCATTGTCGTTTACCTTTAGAAATTGTAGTAATCGCTGGCGCGCTTTGTTTAATCGAGAGCGTACCGTGCCAGTTTTAATCGATAGTATATTACTGACTTGTTCGTAACTGAAGCCTTCTCGGTCAGTTAATAACAGTAATTGTCTCTCATCGGTGCTCAATTGGGTCATTGCGCCGCTCACTTTTTGCTGTAAGTCGTTATCAATGGCGGATGTAACCGGGCAATCTGGGGCCACCAACTTTTCAAAGTTTCTATTATTTTGGTCATCAAAGTCTTGTTGTGAAATTGAATCAGTTTTGTCTGAGTAACGGCGCCTGTGGGCGCGAAAGTAATTCAATACTATGTTACGACTGATTGAGAATAAATAAGTCGAAAACTTCGATTCGCCGCGATAGTTGGCTGCCTGTTTGTAAAACTCAACAAATACGTCTTGAGTTAAATCTTCTGCATCGGCTTGTTTTTGCTTTATCTGAAAATAAATAAAGCTGTGAATTCGGTCTTTGTAACGGGCAACTATTTGGTCAAAAGCGCGGGTGTCGCCGTCGACAAATTGGGCGACCAGCTCATTGTCTGTTAAAGGTGCATCTGGATCGCGGCGCTGATCCTGTGCACTTTGTTGAACAACAGGCTCAGTACGGCCAAACGAATGCGCATGCACGTTATCTTGTTTTATGACAAGCGACAATTTATTGATCCCGACTTACGTTGGAGCTAGTTCTAGCTCGAGGGCTTTTGTCAGGATCGTTGACCACTCGAAAATGGTCATTTTCCATTTTAAGATCTTCCAACTTAAGGCGAGAGCGCTCAGTGGTTTTAACCGTTAAATCGACTATCGCAAAAGCTGGTTGCTCAAACCAGACTTTGCCATCACCTTCGAGCAAAATGCCGTAAGAAACTGATACTGCCTCTGCTGGAATGTCTAACACCAAAGACACTCTTTGCCAGTCTTTAGTGCCACGGATACGACGGTCGCTCATGTTATCAAACGCTAAAGTGACTTTTTCGCCGTTAACTCGAAACCAAGCGCCGGCACTTTTGGCGTTTGATGTTTTTATGTAAGACACCAATTCGATGCGTTTACCTTTGAATTGTTCGATGCCCGCAGTGCGCATTAAGGTACCGAAGCCTCGTTTACTGGGTTCGAGAGATTTGATAAAACCCAGTTGACGGCCGCTGTCCTTGAGTTTTTCAAGAAATCCGGTTTGGTATTGGTCAGTGTTATAACCCGCTTTACCCCAGCCGGTGAACGGGTCTGACACTGCCGCTACAGATGAAAAACACATCAACACCGACATACCGAGCAGCATTTTGAGTGATTGTGTGATTGTGTGATGGTGCATTGTGGTTATTTCCTTTAGATTCCAGTGCGTGGTCTATGTGTTATACCCAAGTGACCTCAAAATACGGAATTCAGAGCCGCTGAGCGGTTACAATTCAAGGCGCATTGGTGCAAAAAGGGTTATTCCCTTTTAAACCAATGGAACGATGAAGTGGAATCGCTCAGAGGCTCCCTACGGGTGGGTTTAAAATCGTTTTATGCTGCGTTAAATAACCTTGATTTAGATGACTAAACCTGCAGTTATTTGCCTTACCTAAAACGATTTTAACTCCCACTGAATCCGCTTTTTGAGGTCACTTGGGTATAAGTAACCAAGGGCAAAATATAGTTCGTTTTATTTTGCTATTTTTTTGCTGAGATTTTGAACGGAATTTGTTCGATTGATGGCGCATTATCTCAGGAATGGGGGGTTGGGGCAATAGTGAGGGAAATGCTCCGTTCCACCAACCCCGTCCCACTTAAAAAAATATCACTACCCTCATTTATTTGTTCTGTTCACTTCTATACTTTATTCTACGGTAATATATCGCTCAAAAGGTGAAGCTAACTTCATGTATTTGGAAAACTTTCAGGCAAAATTAGATTGGCGCGTTCCTGCGTTGTTTTTGTTGTTGCTGTTGCCTTTTGGCCATTATAATTTCACTTTTTTTCATACTCTTGTTGAAAGTGTTGCGGTGATTGTGGCTATTTTGGCCTTTGTTGTTGCTTTTAACACTTATCCTTTTTCTCAATCTCATTTTTTGATGTATCTAGGTTGCGGTTATTTTTGGGTCGGTATTCTAGATTTTTTCCATACCATCTCTTTTCCTGGGTTCTCGGTGTTTGAAGATGCCCGTATTGATATTTCAGTCCAGTTTTGGTTGATGGCGCGGCTGCTCGAAGCATTTGTCTTGCTGAGCTTCACCTTATTTGCTCGTAAAGAATTGAAACGACATGTGTTGTTTTTGTCATTTGCTGTGGTCGCGACCTTATGCCTCTTGCTGGCTTATAGCCAAATATTGCCAGCGCTGTATGTGACTGGACAGGGTTTGACTCAAACTAAGGTGTTTGCCGAGTATCTGGTGATTGGCATTTTGTTTGTCGCGGGTTGGCACTTGTGGCGACAACGCGACAAGATTAACGCGTCAATCTATAAATTGTTTATGATTTCTATAGGGCTGACCATTGCGGCAGAGTTCTCTTTTAGCATCCGGTTAGAAGACTCTGAATTTTTAGTGATTTGTGGCCATGTGCTTAAGTTAACGTCGTTTTGGCTTATTTATGTTGCGTTGGTTGAAAGCACCCTAACTCAGCCGTTTAAATCACTTTCTTTAAGCTCTGATACCTTCAATGCTTTACCCGATGCAATAGTCGTGGTCGACAAAGATGGCCAGATTTTGCACGTCAATGATTCGGCCCGGGCTTTTACTTGCCAAAGTAAAGAATTGGTTGGCGGTGATGTTCACAAGGTTTTCCACAGTCAAAAAACGCAACGTGCCCAGTGCGGCATTTGTCAGTCTATTGGTGAGCTGCAAACGGTGACTGATGCAGAGGTTCAGCGCGATGGTAAGTGGTATCAAGTCAATTTGTCGAGTATCAATTATTATGGTGAAGACAATGTTTTACTGCATATCAGCCGCGATATTACCATCAGTAAAGAAGCTCAATTAAACTTTCAAACGGCCAATAAGTTATATACCGTTTTGCGCTTGACCAACAAAGCCATTATTAGCAGTAAAACCAAGCAAGACTTGCTCGACTCGGTTTGTGATATTGCGGTTAATCATGGTGGTTTTGCCATGGCGTGGATTGGCATGATTGAAGGCGATGAAGTGATACCGGTCAGCTCGATGGGGGACTCAAGCGGTTATTTAGATGATATTCAGGTGCGGATTGACGACTCTAGGTTGGCCAAAGGGCCTGTAGGTATCGCCATTAAAGGCCATACAGTGGCATGTGTTAATCACATCGAATCTGACCCTTGTTTTTCGCCTTGGCGTGATAGGGCACTGGCTTGCGGTTATAAATCTATCGCTGCGGTGCCTGTGATTCAATTTGGCGAGTGTGTTGGTATTTTTGTGATTTACGCCAATGATGATGACGCTTTTGATGCGCAAACGCTAGAATTGTTATCGAGCTTAAGTGATGATATTTCGAGTATTCTGGCCTTTATACAAGCAGAAGAAAAACGCCTCGCAGCCGAGACTAAGTTAAGCCAGCTTTCGCGCGCTATTGAACAAAGTAAAAGTGCAGTGGTTATTACTGACACTAAAGCCAACATCGAATACGTTAATCCCTTTTATACCGAATTGACGGGTTATCTCGAACATGAGGTGCTTGGTTGCAATATGCACGATTTTCCGAGGCTGGACTCTACTCGGCAGTTACTCGATATGTGTTTAGAGCTGGTTCTTAGAGGCACTGATTGGCATGGTGAGGTCGAAAGCCTAAGGAAAAATGGTGAGACCTATTGGGGTTTGCAGTCAGTTTCTCCGATTGTTGATAACGGCGGTAAAATCACCCACATAGTGTGGACCGCAGAGGACAATACCGAGCTACACAATGCTCACGAAACCATCAGTCATTTGGCTTATTTTGATGCCTTAACCGGATTGCCTAACCGTAGGCTTTATCATGATCGTTTTAATCAGGCGATAAGTGCGGCCAAAAGGCATAAAACTCGGTTAGCGGTGCTTTATTTTGATTTAGATAATTTCAAGATGATCAACGATTCACTGGGACATGATTTTGGTGATGTGTTGCTTAAACATGTTGGTGGAATTTTAACGAATGCGGTAAGAGAAATGGATACTGTGTCACGTCTGGGCGGTGATGAATTCAGTATTATTGTTAATGATGTGGTGGATGATAATCAGGTGACCCACGTAGCCGACCATATTTTGCATCAATTAAACAAAAAAACCGTGCTTCAAGGGCGCGAGTTGAGTATTTCGACCAGTATTGGTGTCAGCATGTATCCAACCGACGGCGACAATGCTAAAGAATTGATGAAAAACGCCGACATGGCGATGTATCATGCCAAAGAAAAAGGCAAAAACAATTTTCAGTTTTTTGAAGAGTTCTTGAACATTAATGCCCAGCATCGATTACAAATGGAAGACCGCATTCGCAAAGCCATTGATGAAGATGTTTTTCAGCTGTATTACCAACCTCAATTTGATATCCACAATGGCGTAATGTCGGGCGTTGAGGCGTTGATCCGCTGGCCAGACGGCGATGGTTTTATTTCTCCTTGTGATTTCATTCCGATAGCAGAAGAAACCTCGCTGATTATTGATATTGGCAATTGGGTGGTGAAACAGGCCTGTCATGAGTTTAAACAATTGATTGATGACGGCTTTCCTGCGGTTAAAGTGGCAGTCAATATCTCAGCAGGGCAGTTCCATCAGCCTCGAGGATTAATGAAGGCAATTGATGATGCATTAACTTCCTCTGGGTTACCGAACCATTTGTTACAGCTGGAGTTGACTGAGGGTGTTTTGATTGATGACGTCACTGAAACCATTAGTTTTATCGACAAGCTTAAAAAGAAAAACATTTCGTTTGCGATAGATGATTTTGGCACGGGTTATTCGTCGTTGAGTTATTTAAAAAGCTTTCCGGTAGACATTATTAAAATCGACCGCAGTTTTGTTATGGACATTGAAACTGATGTTAACGATCAGGCGATTATCCGCGCCATCTCGGTGATGGCTCATGCACTGGATTTGAAGGTGCTGGCTGAGGGGGTCGAAACCGAAGCGCAACTGGCCTTTTTGCGAGAACATCAATGTGATTTTGTTCAGGGATATTATTACGCCAAACCTATGCCTGGCGCTAAGTTGCTGTCTGAATACGGGGTTTAGGGATTTTAACTCTACTGTGATTTATCTGACTGTTGTGCATTGTATTCATGTAATGACTTTCTCACCTTATTAACCAGTGAATCAGCGGTTTGTTTGCTAAAAGCCATGCAATTGGGGGTGGCATTACGCCGAGTGATCTCTACTACAGGTGTGACTTTGGCATAATCGATATGGGCATTGTTCAAAATACTGCGAATGGTCATTTGCGCTTCAATGACAAAATCTATCCTGCCGTTAAGTAACTTTTTGACATTTAAATCGTCATCTGGCGACAGCTGTAAATGTTCTGCTTCTGTAAATCCTAAGTCCATCAAATAATGATGAGGATAATCTCCTCGCGTGACGCCTGTTGAGTATTTTTTTGCGTCCATGATGTTTTCGACATTGAGGTTGGTTTTTTCTGTCAGGCGGTAAAGGTAGAGTTTAACGGGTTGAGTCAGTGGGCAAATCCATTTAAACAAATGTTCACGCTCTCTTGAACGAAAGATTGAATAAATCAGTACGTTAGGCTGGGTTTGCGCCATATCAAATGAGCGGGCCCAAGGGAAAACCTGAATATCATAGTTAAGGTCTACTTTATCTAGAACGGCTTTTACGATTTTGGTTGAGATGCCGCCGACTTTGCCGTTGGGCATCGAAAAGTTATATGGTGGCCAGTCTTCTGTGACCACTTTTATCGTTTTGATAGAGGCTGCGTTGGTGACACACGTTAAAGACGCTAACGTGAGTGCTATTGTTTTTCTTAAGCGGTTAGCGCGAGAAACTGCTGACGTTTTTAGAGTATTACGGGTTAACATTTGGACCTGTTTATTTTTCAATGTTGTGTTTTTAAAAGTGACGAAAAAGGAGTTAATTGGCTGCGCTGAGGGTTTTTAGGTTAACGTACAGGCCTAACTAACTATAGCCCAATTTGTTAAAAATGAAATTTGCATTCGTGCAAACGAGATCTGTCCTAGGGGCTCCGTCTGAAAACATTCAGGGTTTTTGTTAACGATCCTGCCAGAAACTGAACCGTGTTTTTGAAAATAGACTGCCACGGGTTGGTTTCGTTGGTTAGGTGTTGGCAAGTCGAAGAGAAATAACAGGCATTGTGAGATGTGTTGTTTTGCATTAAATAGTGAAAGTAACAGCGGCCGTGTTTTTTCCAGTGCGCAACCAGTTGACCTGATGTTGTTGCTGTTTGGTCAGGAGAAGTGGAAACAATGGCTTCAAATTTAGTGAGATGGACATCACTCGAGGTGGTTGGCGGTGCATCTGTTTTGACTGGTAAGCCCCGGGCTTTGCGCTGTAATGCACAGTTGATTTCGATGCTGTCCTGGTAACCCAAGCGGGGTTCGAAATCGCTTTGGTTACAACAACTGCCATTAGATTGAGGGTGGCAAGATTGTTGTAATTGATAACTCATGTTTGATTGCTGGCCGGGCAACAGTGGCCTTTTTAGTTTGAATAGGTAAACATGCCAGTTTTCGTCTGAATCTTGCAGGGTCAGTTTGGCCCCTTTTAGGCTGATTTTTTGTAAAGCTTTGGGTGAGGTGATAAAGATTTCATTGATGTCTTCATCTGTGGTGTTGGTCAGTTGGTAGTCGGCTTGAATTTGGCTGGTTTGTTGGTGCGGAAAAAGACTAACCCGAGTTTTTATTGCACTGACCTGTGGCTGAGCCAAATGCTGGTACTGCTTGTAATTGCGCTCGTAAGCTTCAAGATTGTCCATACTACTACCGCCACCTTTATTATAATTGCAGGTTCTGACCATGGTATCAGTTGTAAGTTCAATGCAAGGGCGTAATGCGACAAACTTGCCGCATTTTGCGATATAAGGTCTTAAGTCATTGTAATGGCAGGTAGATATCGGTGATCATTTGGTTCTCAACGACATCTGGGTATAAGGTAACCCGGTGTAAATAACACGGAAAGTCTCTGAGTTCTTCGCCGCTTTCAATCAGCCATGAACCATATAGATAACGGATACTTTGCCCAAGCGCTTGGTCGCTACCAATGTGTCTTAATACTGCGCAACGGCCGCCGGGAATCGATTTGGTTATAACCCCAAAGTCGTTTTCTTGCACATCGGCTTTGGTTGAGGCGCAAATGTCCATGTGAAATTCTTCATCTGGGGTGTTAGATGGATCGTTGTAAAATATGTTGTAGGTTTTGCTGACCGAAGGCCCGAGTTTGTTGAGTTTACGCCATTGTATGAAAGTTTTGACTGAGTTCATTATCGCATTTGGTGAGCCGTGATGTTCAAGTACCGCGACTTTTATGGTTTCTACGTTAACGATTTCGATTGGGTTATTTTGTGTATCTGGCATGTTTGACTCCCGCCTATTCAGTATTTGAAATTTGCTTTGCCAAGGCGCCCAGTCGGGCGACTCCCTGAATTCTGATGGGCTGATACCAAAGGTCTTTTTAAAAGCACGCGAAAATGACTCGGCATTTTCAAACTTGGCTTGCATTGCGATATCAATCACCCGATAGCGCTCGCGAAAAGACAATTGGTAAGAGGCGCGTTTCAAACGTTGTAATTGCACATACTTGAACACGCTAACCCCAGCCACTTCATTAAACTGGCGATGGAAATGATACTTTGAAAAATTGGCCACTTCGCTCAACTTAACCAAGCTTAAGTCTGCATCGAGGTTGTTATCGATGTAGTCGAATACCTTGGTAAAGCGTTGTTGGTAAGCGGTGGTCTTGCTGTTTTTCATTAAGATCTATTTATCATTCCATGTTGGCAAGGTCATTATGCTTGAGGGGTTAAGCAGATACCTGACCAAAGTTGCTGTCTTTGACTATTCGTTGTGAGCTGGGGAGGGTGTTGATAAAAGATTGCACGTTTTCTTCGATTTGCGCTTTGTCGCAGCTACCTTGGTATTCAAGCCAATGTAGGCTGTTGTTGATAAGCACAATACTGCCCGAGATAACTAAAGACCCAGCAGGAATAATGATGCCCGCAAGTACTAAACAACTCAAAACATTGCCGCCATGCATGTTCTTTTGACAACCGAACGCGCGCTCTGACTCAGGTTTATTTAACATTAATCTTTTGGTCAACATATCGCAATTTTTGGCGTAAGGCTGATGCGCAGACGTTGCAGGCAAGATGACACAGCCAGTGCAAAGTAGGGTTAGGGCAAATACGGTGATGTGTTTTTTGATGTTCATGAGTCGTAGGCTATGGCTGTGTTGTTTTAGCAGTATATAGCATTAGCCTTTTAACCCCAGTACTTTTAGCAATGTCTGGGCATTGGTTTGCTGACAAATGCCGGGTTTGAGCTGGTAATCAAAGTGCATGGTGTAATGCTCTTTACCTTGCTCTTCACCCTTTGTTGGGTCTGGTTGGTAGGTTTCGCTAAACTGATAAAGGGCAAATCGCTGGTGGTCTTTGGCGTAGTCGGCCAGTTTCATGTCGTGGGTTGAAAACACGGCAAAGGTTTGGTGTTGTAAGGTAGCTACAATGGCTTTGAATATTTCGGTGCGGTCGTGACTGTTGGTACCGCTCATGATTTCATCAAACAAACATAAGGTGAATAAAGATTGGTCATCGCTGTGATTTTGGCTGTCTTTGGTGATGTTCACCAAGCGCTTCAATTCGGCCATAAAATATGAATCGCCGTTTGCCAATGAATCTTCGACTTTTATCACGGTTTTTACGGCCATTTTTGGCCAAGACGCTTTGTTGGCACACACGGGCGCACCAAGGCGTGACAGTAATACATTTAAGCCAAGGGCTTTCATAAAGGTGCTTTTACCTGCCATGTTTGAACCGCTGATGAGTAACATTGGTTTCTCGGCAGCCCAATCTAAATCGTTATTAATGCGCTGATCAAAGGCTAATAATGGGTGGCCCATTTGTTTTAGTTCGATTGTTTGGTCAGAACTTTGCCCAGGATAACTAAAGGTTTTATTCTCTAGCGCAAAAAAAGCAATACCACTTAGAGCTTCGAGTTCACTTAAGCACTCATAGCTGTGCAAGATATGTTTTCGATGTTTTTGGTGCCAATGGGTTATGCCTGTATAAATGTGAATGTTCCACAACAGGGTGATTTGGGCCAATAGATAAATCAGGCCAAAATGGCGTAAGTCTGCCAACATGGATAACTTTGATATGGAACCGAGTGACTTTATTGCGTTGTTTTGCGTGGTGACCAGTGGGCGTTGCAGATTTTGTAGGTGTTCATCTTCGAAGTGGGTATTTTTAATGACATCAATACGCTTTTGCATACTATTAATGACTGGAGTGAGTCCTTCGGTTTTTCTAAATAACAGATCGGTTTTGCCAAAAGTGAGTAGGGTGATCACGCCATTGAGTACACCGCCCGAAATGCACACCCAAAGGGGTAACCAATGAAAAACAAACCCAACCAAGCCAATCCACAATAACAACACCGCACCTATGCTGACAAAAAACAAAAGATTCATCGCTTTGTCGGTTTTTTCGCTGCCAAGCCATTGTTTCAATTCATCGCGTTCTTGCTCGCTGGGGTTGTCGTGCGAGGCAGCGTGAATAAAGCGCAAAAGCGTGGGTCTTTTGGTTGAGAGTGTTTTAACGGCCTGTTGTCTGGTTTTAATCGTGTTGTCATCGGCTGGGGTGTTTAGCCAATTCAACCAGTTTTGCCAAGCATCTGGGCAGGTTATCATGCCAAACAATTTGGCAAGGCTTGCCTGCTCACCGGTTACGCCAAGGTCTTTGAAGTTTTCGCCGCCGGTTTTCATCGTAAGAGTCGGGGTTTTGAGCAAAGGCCATTGTCGGTTGAGTCGCTTTAACGCGCTGTGGTGATGGTCGCGCACATAATCAAAGTATTTTTTGCGCTTTTGTATTTGTTGATGACGGTAAATTTGATAGCCAAAGGCGAGTGTAACCAGTACAACCAATAGGTCACCAAAAAGGCCAAAGTACAGTTGCCGATCGGCAGGGGCGACCAGTAATGTCACCAATAATATAAAGGTTATCAAACGGATAGTGACCAAGCGACTTGAAGCATTGCTCAGCTTTTGGCTGATGGCATCGGCTTTGTTCATGTGCTTTTGCCATCTATTGTTGCTATTTTCACACTGTCCAAGCTGAGGCGGTTTTTGCCGTGAAATCGTCATTTGCATGGGGAAATTGTTTTTATTGATGGCAGGTTAATCGTTTATAGATGGGGTTGGTTGATGCAGTTTTAAAGCCACGGGCGGAGCAAAATTGTAGGCATCAATCGTAGGGGCAATTTAAAGGAGGGTAGACACGAGGTCTACCCATACATCGCTTTAGTCTTAGGCACGTGGCGCCTAAAAATATCGAAGGCAAAAAAAACCGCAAAGACAAAGGTGGCTACCGGCCCCCACTGTCTCTGCGGCACCTTGATTTATCCTAAATCAAGTTTCACTCTATCCTTGGGTTTGGATAATCCTAATCCAAACGGAGCTCCTCCTGCGCATACGATGACATTTCCCTGCTGTCACGATCCAAGTCATTCCGTGGCTTTCACTACCAAATCCTTGTGGTAGGTTCCTAGTCATCCTTGGCATACACCCCTTGGCAAATTCCGCTATGCCTAGGTTTTGGTTCGTCCGTGGGCTTTGGTGTATACAGTCGTCCATTACGTACACTGACAACTCCATCATGTCAGGCTCTTACCTTCCTTGTGTCGTAAGTTGATATTACCCCCAACATCAACTTACAGGCCATGCGTGGCATACTCTGACAAAATCCGTATTGTCAGGATGACGTCAATCCTTTGGCTGTCACCAACACATCATTGTGTCGGGATGGTGCTAGTCCTTTAACATACACTGACAAATCCGTTATCAGGTCGGCGTCAATCATTGCGCCTTTACTGATATTGTCCATATATCAGCTTTTGTCTGTCCCAAGACATACCGCAGCACGGTCCGTGTGCAGGGTTGTTGTCTATCCTAGGACTACTCTGACACTATTCTTGTGTCAGGATTGTTGCCATTCCTTTGACGTTTAACTGACATATGTCCGTATGTCAGGTCGTCTGTCCATCGACTTCAGCTGACACATCCTTGAATGTCAGGAACCCCCCCACAGGGTTATTCGGTTAACTAGTTTCCATCCAGAAACGTTAACTTTGCGCAAGCGGTGCGTCAAACGAGTCAAGATGAAAAACGCTAACTTATTGAAAAATAAGCCTTACGACTACGCTGCATAGTCCCCGTCCTGCCATTTTGGCAGATAGAAACTGCGTTTCTGGACGGCAACTAACTAAGTATTATTGGTGCGTCTGTTGTTGAGCGTGATGAAGATAATAGGCTTTATTTGGTATCAAAACTGTGAACCAGCTCACGAAATACAAAGTCGGTTGAAGAAAAATTGCGATGTGACAGCTTAATGCTTATTTAATATCCATAAATCCTTGCAACACTTTGGCGGCATCTGCGCCAACAGTTGAAAAATGTTCTGTTGCGCTGGTTAACGCTTTTTGTGCTTCTGTTATTACGTCGATATATTTGGGTTCGCCGGTTGCAAGCAATTGCGCCAGCGCCACACCTATGGCTGTTGAGGTGATAGTGCTGAGGTTTCGCAGGTTGTCGGTGGCGTCCTGTACGGCAATTGATGAAGATTGGGCGACCGACTGTTGGGCTTTTGAGACAGCTTCGCTATTGGCCACTGTGCTTATACCGTTTTGTTGTTAGTCGTGTGTGTGGTTTGCTCATTAGCCGCCCTGAGCCAAAATGAGTGCACAGGCCGATGATACCGAAGCATTGGTAATGGTTTGCATACCTTGTTGAATTGTCACCGCATTTTGCATTAACAAACCAACCGTATCGGCCATATTGGCTTCGGTGAGCTGGGTGATGATTTCTGCTACGTCTGCGGTGTCTGGTACTTGCTCTGCCATTGAACTAACCCATGCCTGTTACTTGAAGGTTTAGATGAAGGTAAAAAAAACAGATATGCCGGGGCATATCTGTACTTTATGTTTTTGATAAACGCAGCGTGGCGTTTGTCAGCCTAACCTTTTTCTACGATCTCTTCGGCCGAGCGCCCGATAACAGCTGTACCAATGGCGGTCAGTGAATTAACACCTTGAACGGTTGCAGCTTGCATCACAATACCCGCTTGTTGTTGTGCCGAGGTAGAGTTCATACCAGAGTTGGCCATTGCCAAACTCATAGAGGTAAACAGGTTACCCATCGCCATTGCTGGCGTGTCGGCCAGTACTTTGGTGTTTACTTGGGTTACTGAGTCGGTAATTGTTTCATTGACTGTTGCCATTTTTATTTTCCTTTATCGTTGCTGTTGGTTGGTGTTGCTATTGGTTTGACTTTGTTATTTCTTGTTTAAGAGCTCACTTGTTCGTTGATTTTTTTCATTTGCTCTGTGACTTTATCCATGGCTTGGGTGAGCTGTTCATCAACGTTTTTAATCAAATCGTCTACTTGTTTGTCGACGTCATCTGCCACGCTAAACGGTTTGAAATCACTCAGTACCTTGGCGCCATCTTCAATGACTTTGGCGACTTTCTCTTGCTGTTGTTTGGTAAACTCTTCGAGTTTTTTAAAATAGGCTTCTGAGTCTTGTTCTGGGGTGCTTTGCTCACTCATGTTGATGCCTGTGTATCAGATGTGGTGGGTTCAGTGCGCTCGGTCGTCGTTGTATCATCTGTTGTTTTTTTAGGCTTGAGAAAATTCATGATGTTGAACTTTTTCTTTGCTGGCGGCGGTTCGGTTGGCGCCTCGGTAGCTGCTGGGGCAGGTTCTGGCTCAGGTGCTTTTTCTTTTTTTGCTGGCGCCGCAGGGACCGGTGCTTGGAGTAATCTAGCGCAGGCATTGGTGATTGATGCGGCAGTGGTCATTTGAGCGCTTTGTTGAGTGGTAACAGCATTGTGCATGGATAAACCCAGCGTCTCGGCAAAGGTGGTTTCTACCAGTCCGGTTGGCTGACCTGAAAAGGGGTTACTCACCGCTGGGGTGACGTTGTCTGTGGTGTCGGTCATGTTATTATTCTCCAAAGGTTTATCCGAGTTTCGGTTTTTATACAGTCAATACTTAATGGTCAGAATAAGGTAAACAGGCTGACAAATAATCGGTTGAAACAACGCTCATATAGGGGGAACTTACGATCTTGGTTAAACCGGCACAAAACTCGTAAGAATCGCCGAAAAAGTCTTTTCCCCAATTCGTTTTAAGCATCGTCACTGTCATGTAATACCGTTGCGATTTTTTCGCCTACAGCGCTGAAGTTTTCTGCGCCGCGGCTGACGACATTCTGGGCTTCAAGTATGATGTCGCCAAACTTTGGATCTAGTGTTTCTATATATTGCGACAACGCAACGCCAATGGCCGTGGTGCTAAGGGTGTTGAGATTACGCAAGTTGTCTGTCGCATCAGCAAGGGCTAATGCCGTTGATTGGGCAATAGATTGCTCGGCGTTATTAACCGCGGTTTGGGTTGGTGTTGAAGGGGGGGTAGTGTTGCTCATGATTTTCCTGTTTTCTTGGTTGTTGAATGAATACCAGTCGATTCACAACGAGTTATTTAACGCGTTGAAACAGACGTTGATGCGTCAATTGGCACAGAAAAAGCCTTTATCTAACAACGTGACTCGATAAAGGCTTACTCAAGCATTAAAAAGGCTCTAACTATCCTTTTTCAATGACGCCTTCAGCGGCGCGGCCAATAACGGCGCTGCCGATAGCCATTAGTGAATTAACACCTTGTACAGTCGCTGCTTGCATAGTGATTTGTGCTTGCTGCTGAGCGGCGGTAGCGTTGTGTGCTGCGTTGCTCAACGCCTGACTGGTAGACATCAACAAGTTGCCCATGGCCATTGCTGGTGTTTCGCCAACAACCTTGGTGTTTACTTGTGTAACTGAATCTGTAATTTGCTCATTAACTGGCATGATAGAACCTTTTTTTTATGGTGCGTTTTTAAACGTGAGTAAGGGATATTGCTTGGGTGTGAAATATCACACCCAATTCAACGAGTCAGGGATTAACCTTCTTCGAGGATACCTTCAGCACTACGACCGATAACTGAGCTACCGATAGACATAAGTGAGTTAACACCTTGTACAGTGGCGGCTTGCATAGTGATCTGTGCTTGTTGTTGTGCAGCTGTCGCGTTATGTGCTGAGTTGCCCAATGCTTGAGATGTTGCCATCAACAAGTTGCCCATGGCCATCGCCGGAGTTTCGCCAACAACTTTGGTGTTTACTTGTGTAACTGAATCTGTGATTTGCTCATTAACTGGCATGATAGAACCTTATTTTTTGTATTAGTGAATTGTTGGTGTGAGTATTCACACCTTGTTGTTCGAGTTAGGGATTAACCTTCTTCGATGATGCCTTCTGCACTGCGACCAATAACAGAGCTGCCGATTGACATAAGTGAGTTAACACCCTGTACTGTGGCGGCTTGCATTGTTATTTGGGCTTGTTGCTGTGCAGCAGTAGCGTTGTGAGCTGAATTGCCCAGCGCTTGAGAAGTCGCCATCAACAAATTGCCCATGGCCATCGCCGGTGTTTCACCAACTACTTTGGTGTTTACTTGTGTTACTGAATCTGTAACTTGTTCATTTACTGGCATGATCTTACCTTTATGTATTTGAGGTTTAATGATGGTGTGAGTTCACACACCGATTTTTGCTAAGCAGTTTTAAAAAAGCTGCTTATGCATCTTTTTCAATGATGCCCTCAGCACTACGGCCGATAACCGAGCTACCGATAGCCATCAGTGAATTAACGCCCTGTACTGTTGCAGCTTGCATGGTGATTTGTGCTTGCTGTTGTGCCGCCGTAGCATTGTGGCCTGCTGAGCCAAGTGCTTGAGACGTTGCCATCAACAAGTTGCCCATGGCCATTGCTGGTGTTTCGCCGACAACTTTGGTGTTTACTTGTGTTACTGAGTCTGTGATCTGTTCATTAACTGGCATGATGTTTCCTAGTTTTGTTTAGTGTTATTGTTAAACTGACAAAAAGTGTCAGGTCTATTTGGAATTAGGCTTTATTTGGCCTTTTTCTTTTCTAAAATTTCTTCTGCACCACGGCCAAGTACGGCAGTACAAGTTGACATCAACGAGTTGACGCCTTGTACGGTGACTGATTGCATGACGATACCGCCTTGCTGGTTGCCACCTGTGGCATTTAAAGCGCTAGTCGCCATTGCCTGACTGGTAGACATCAGTAAGTTGCCCATACCCATTGCCGGGGTAGAACCAATTGCAGCGGTATTTACCTGAGTAACTGAGTCGGTGACTTGTTCATTAACTGGCATTGTCTTATTCCTGTTGTTATGACTTTATTTGAACTTCTTTTAGACAGTCCGATTTATTCTCGAAATATGCTTGGGGTGTGTCCAAGATGTTCCAGAATCACTTTTTGGCATAAGTGGCGCCGACCGAATGAAGCATCGCTGCATTTAATGCCGTGTTGGTATGAATGATCACGTTAAGCTGCTGCTGTGCAAAAGTGCCATTGTGTGCCGCGTTGCCGAGTGCTTGAGCCACTGCCTGAACCAGCATAGATCTAGATGTTGAGGGAGCATATTTGGCGACTAGTTCATTGATTTGCTCTTCACTTGTCTTATCTGTCATGGTTTGTCCCTCGTCATTGAATGTATGCACATGTTAGGCGTTTATTTTGTGCTTTTATTGGTGAAAATTACTGAGAAGTGCCGCTAATCAGCGAAAAATTAGAAACATCAAAAAGCCTGAATTTAGGCGTTTAGCTTCTGTTGGTTTTTATATTGTCGTGGGGTGACTTTGGTGTATCTTTTGAAGATTTTTTCAAAGTGACTGAGGTCGCCAAAACCAACGTCTAAAGAGACATCGGTGATCCGCAAGTTGGGGGTTTCACTGAACATTAGCTTGGCTTTTTCAATGCGTAACTCGGCAAGAATCTGTTTAAAACTGCGCTTGAGATAGAACTTAAGCAAATACGACAGATGTGATGGACTGACATAGGCATTTTGGGCCAATTCACCGAGGGTTATTTCGCGGGCATAATTGGCACCCACATATTGCAGTGCTTTTTGTAATCCGGCGTGCAAATGCTTGAAGGCACTATAGTCTTGTTCCATTAGGCTTTGAATTAGGTTAAACGCTGGTGGGTCGTTGGGTTGTTTGTTGTTGGTCGATAACGATTGCTGTAGAGGTTGGGTGAGCAGTACTTCGGGGGCGTATTTTTTCAGTTCACTTAGGTCAATAGGGTTAGCGGTTGACAGTGCCATGACCCGAGCCACTGTTCTTTCCATTTCTTGGTAGTTTTCTGGCCAATGGTAATTATGTAATGCGCTTTGCACTTCACTCGATAATTTTTGCTCTTGATAGACCCGGTGTTGTTTAACCAACTGCTGAATGATGGCGGTGATATCTTCTTTTCGTTGTTTTAGGGCGGGTATTTTTACCTGTAAAAAGTTGAGCTGTGCGTTTAGTTGGCGCGAAAAACTGTTTTGCACCACCAAAGACGATAATGATTGAGTGGTTGAGAATATTAGCCGAACATCAGAGGTATTAATTTGAGAGCAACTGGTTATTGAATGTTCAGAACTGGCGCTGAGCAGTTCAACTAACACTTGTTGTTGGGCAAGTGAAAGTTCGTCTACTCCGTGCAAATAAATACTGCCGCCTTTGGCTTGAACAAAGCAGCTAACCAACTTTTGTTCGAATGCTTCTGCACTGGTGATACTGCAATTTATTTCGATAAACGGTTTGTGCTTGAGTGGGCTGTTGTAATGAATGGAGCTGGCAACCACCAGTTTTTCGCAGCCAAAATCACCTTCAATGACCACTGGCGCATGAGAACCAGCCGCTCTTTCGATAAACGATTCGAGATTAAAAATCGATTCGCTATAACCGTTCAGTGATAATGCCTTGCCAAGATACAAGCCAGACAGGGTGTTGGCTTGATCTCGTTTTATCAGTAACGCTATTTTTTTTGCCACATTGACAGCGCATTGATCGGCACTAATGGCGGATAGGGCCGTATTTGTAGGTTGTTCATGGATAGTATTGCCTGCCAGTTGCAGGTCGCCAATTCGTTCTCGTTGGTAAAGAATTGGATATGAAGTGGTATTGCCGTTTTCTAGAGTGCCTTGCCTGCCAAAATCGAAATTCAGGGCACCTTGCATTTGTTCGTCCACATGGTATAGCTTCACTGCGGCGTGTTCGAATTGGTCGCATTCTCCAGTTGAGTCGAAATAACTTTTAAGTAGGTGTTGATTGGCTAACAAGTTGGCTGTAGTTGGTTGGTCTGATAAATCAGTAATTGAACAGTGTTTCATTTTTACGCTCCAGTTGAAAAAATGAGTGCGAACGTAAGACGGTCTGTATAGATAACTGGCTAGAAGGGGATTTTTTTTGTTTGGGCCTTCAACTGCGCCAGTAGACCTGCGTGCCTTATTTCGACTCCCTAAAAATCACCACAGCAAATTAAACGAATCGGGGAACTTATAATCGGGTGAAACTACGGTAATGGGTTTTTTTTGTCGTAGATTCAGAGGCAAGTTCTATGAATTCAATAACACGTTTTGTCAAAACGTGTTGTTTTATAATGAAAAAATTGTATCCAAACCGCAACAGTAAAAAAAAACAGAATACTTTACGAATGGATTTACAAAAAGGGAACTCATAAAACAAAACACCTAAATTACCACTTTAACCCCAAAACGGACAAATTAGTATTACATGTCATTACACGTAATGTAATCATAAAAGAGACGAACGTATGGGGATTGAATGTAATCGGATAGGAACTTTACCGGTACTTGGATCGGAATCGGCAAATGACTAGAAATTGAGGGCGGGAAGAGGGTTGAAGATGGTTTTTTTGTTTGGTGGAATTAGTGGTTTTAGGGTGGGGCTTCGTTGGGGGCTTGAGGAATTGGGGTGGGGCGAAGAGTTGTGGTTTCGTTAGGGGATTGAGGAACGGAGGCTGCGTAACTGGATGTGGCTTCGTTGGTGGCTTGAGGAACGGAGGCTACGCAACTGGGGACAGAGCAGTTGACAAAAACTGGGAACGCAAGCGTTCCTTGCGTATCCCATTTTTGCAATCTGGTCTGTCCCCGGCTGGTGGTGGCTGGTAGAAAAACCAGCTGCCTATCGAAGTATTGCTGCCAGCTACCACCAGCTGGGGTCAGTGCAAAATAAGTTCTGTGGACAGCTTGCCTGTCCCTGCACTGATTTTGCTTTGACCCCCTTGCGAAGCCTCCGTACCTCCAGCCCTTATCGAAGCCCCACATGGCCTTAGTTTTCGAATAATCGTTTCAATTTCTCGATGGTGGTATCACTGGGCAATCTGCCTTTTTGGCGTTGCCACAAATCAAGGCAATATTGGACTGGGTTGTTTTGTTGCTTCAAAAAATCGAGAACATTTTGAGGGCGATAGAGGGTGAGTCGGTCGTGTTTTTGGGCGTTTTTACGGTTATCTATTTCGGCTGGATCAGATAACATTCGGCTGATCACACTGTGATGGAGTTCGATTTGGGCATCATCGCCATAGTCGTTTATCGCTCGCACACCCGATGTAAGACGAATCCAATCTCTGATGACGTAAAAAAGGCTTTTTGACACATAGAGGGTGTCTTGTGGGTAAGCTCTATAAAAACCAAGGAATTTTTTGTCGAGCTTCAAACCGTGTTTGGCAGATTGTTCACAAAACCATTTGAGTGAACAATTAGCTAGTCCATCATGCACGTAACCCCCGCCAACATTAGAATGAACACCGGGAAACCACATTTGACTTAGGGTTTGCTTTGGCGCGGCTTGTTGCCATATTTCTGGTAGAAAATCCGTTCGATTTTCATCCACCGCCAAGGCATGATAAACGTGTTTGACACATGTTGGTGGCTGGGGATTGCTGTGAAAAGTTCGCCGAGCTCTGTTGACCAATTTTGAACCCAATGCCATTACCGTGTCCCAAACGCCAAGCATGGTGATCTCAATTTTTTGCATAGCTTGTAGGGTGACCGGTTTACCGCCTGCGTTATCACGTATGGCCTTTTTAACCGAATCGACTGATTGTTTGCCTTGCGACTGAACGTAAGCTTTTAAAAATATTGGAATGTAATAAGCGTCTTGTTGTACGGGAATGCCCCCCATCCAGTCGATAAATTGAGAGAGCGCTCTGGCATTAGCGGCGCCTCGGCTGAAGCCATAAATATAAATTTCATCAGCTTGGTTAGTTTGAGGTTCTGCATGATAGTTGTGAACCAAAAACGTGATGGCATCTTCGATGTTCGATTCAAATCCGGCGCCCCAGCCACCGCCGAGATTTTTATCACAAAATTGCAGTAACTTGTTAGATAACCCAGGGTATTCGCTCATTCCGCCAACGCCAGTGTGGTAATAAACTAGCTGGTGGCAATCGTCCTCGGCATCATAGGGTAATACGGCACGAGCCAACTTCAATACATTAGAGGGTTTGAGGACCTTGCTGCCATCATCGCGCTCTTCTTCGGTATAGGTGTTGTTCCAGGTGCCGTCGAGGCAGATCACAATTCTTCTGTTGTTCATCTACTTACCTTGAATATAGAGCCTTATTTGTTTGCCTAAACAAAAAGCCTCTAACGGTTAAAAAATAATGCTGGATTGAGGTTAAACCTCGCTGACAAGCGTTCAATTGCCCCCCGGCTTAAGATACGATCACCCTTGAGTACTTTGCTAACCATGGCTTTACCGCCAATTTCAGGCAAATCACTACCTGTGAGTTGGTGCTGGCGCATTAGCACTTTGAGCAGGGCTATGTCGGCGGGCAGGTTTTGTGCTTCTTCGACAAATGCCTGTAAATCTTCATCCTGAGATTCGTATTTTTCGATGGCGCTGCTGAGTAAATCAATTAACAGGTTTAGAGGTTCTTCTTCGCTGTCTTGCGCTGTTTCTAGCAACTGTTCGAGTGTTTCAAGCGCTGTATTATATCCGGTTTCATCAACAATGTTGAGAAAAGGGTTTGCTGTGGACATGAATGATTGATACGCGTCCACTAGGGTTAATTGTGTCATAACGTCACCTCTTTTTTGCTGCCTTGCGGTATTTATTGGTCAATTTGTCGTAGTCGGCGTGGTCGACAATGTGTTTGATATAAATTGGATAAACATTATCACCCTTAAATGATTGCCACCAACATCTAATACCCACCATTTGTCTTTGTACTTGAAGTTGTCTAAAGAAGGAAAAATGTCCTTAAGTGCTTGTGGCGTATCAAAGTTGTTCCTCTGTAATACTTTAAACGTTTCCATTAAAGCGTGACGTTCATTTGGATATTTTTTTGCTGCTTCATTAAAAGGTCGTTTAGTCAAAACGTTCATTATTCTATCTTTGGTTGACTACCTGTCAACAATAACTATAAGTTGACAGCGTGTCAACTTTTGTTTGGTCAAAATTTAGCTGTTATTCCATATGCAGACGCATTTCTGCCTGCGGTGAAGCTTTGTATTGAGAGTAAATTGGGGAGGTATTTGAATAAAGTGAGGCATAAATACCATCCTTGGTTTTTGTCGATACCATTTCAGTGTAGACGTTTTATCGACTACTTTGGTTTCTTTTTTTATCTATTGGCGCGTCCCTTTTGCGCCAATTTTAATGCAATAAGCGAGTTTTTTGCGTTATTTCATTGGTTTTTTGAACAAAAATGTAAAGCGGTCAGTATTACCAGTTACAGTCTTACGGCCAACTTCGTAACGCAATTCATCATCTGCGCGGTAGTGTAAGTTGCTGTAATCAATGAATTCAAAACCGCTGTCTTGAATTTCTTTAATGGCCATAACTGGATCAACACGGCGACCATTTTCGTCGTTGTTGCTTTGCATATGGCGACGGGTATGGTCGACTACGCCATATATGCCACCGGGTTTGAGGGCGGCAAACGCTTCTTTGTTCATGGCCATACGGCCTTTGAAAGATAGGTTATGATAGTTTCTAAACGTTAAAACCGCATCTAAATTATCAACACCATAAGCTGGGTTGGTTAGGTCATACAATTCTTCAGTTTTGTTGTATTTAAGCTTGGCATCTTTGGCGACGACTTTTACTTTCGACAAAGCCGGGTCATCGGCCAAAATACCTTTCAAACGATCGGTGTGAACGCCAACGTAAAGCTGGCCTTTTTCTTGTAAGGCAGCGCCCAACAAACGGGTATACCAACCACGACCTGGGATTAATTCCAGTACGCGCATGTCTTCTTTGACACCAAGAAATTTCAGCGTATGCACTGGCAATCGATTGCGATCTCGATCTCGTTCTTTATCAGTACGAGTTTCAGATTTCATTGCCAGTTTAATTTTGGCTGACATTGGGTCGGCTTTTTTGTCGTCCATTTGAGCAATGGCAACGCCTGACGTTAATGAAGTGATGATGATTAGAGGCAGTAAACGCTTAAGCACGGAGTTCTCCTGAGTATTGTGGTAGTTTAATTGTGCGGCATTATAGAGCAATCAGGTAAATATGACCATGGTTGCTAATTAATGCGTAATTTAATACGCGTTAGCTATCTATTGGGTAGATATTTACTCATTAGCGCAAATGGCAGGTGCTCGATAATTCAAACCCAACAAGCGAATATAGTTTTGCCCTAAAACGATATTACGAAAGGCATTATCATCTAAATATCGATTGATATTGCTGTTGGCTTCAACATTGGATTTAAAGCTTTTGTAGTTTTGGTTGGCAGCGGCAACAAAATCACTACCCGGTAGAATGCGCTTTGAATATTGGTTGAAAAAATCAACATATCGTTGGCGACTATTCGGCTCGGTAAAATAGTATTCGTCTAAAATGCGCCAAGCTATGTCCAACATAAGATTAGGATGAGCGTCTAGTTTTGATTTCATGATAGCAATGTGTTCAGTAGCGTCCATAGTGATAAGCTCTCTAGACAATCCCATGTGCACCCAAACGATTTTGTTGTCGGGATATTGCTTTAGCACTTCTTCCATTAAATATAGATACTTGGTCGGTGTTTCATCATTACCCAAATCTGAATGAATCGAGATGGGCATATTGCGTTTGTGTAAAATCGCCATAAAGTCGTGCCACTGGGCAACTTTTTCAATTGGTGTGACTTGGTGTTCGTTCTTAAACAAGGCTTGTTTAACCAAATTCACTTCGCCCATCCATTTGAATAGATTGGGGTAACTTTGGTCGAGTTGTTTTATCTTTGTGGTAATGCTTGAAGGGTCTGCCAAGTCGGGAAAGCTCATCGATAAAGTGAGGTGAATACCTTGGGTGCCAAGCTTCAGGACATTTTCGGCATTGATGATATCGTTGTTTATGCTGGGTTTTACTGGTGTGCCGGGGCAGGTGGCGACATACTCACAGGTTGAACTTTTTGGCAAAGACTGACCAATACCATAGGCGTTAACAAACACTATGCCTTGTTTGGTCAAGTATTTCAGTAGCGTGTTGTACTCAAGTGATTGATGACCGAAAGAGCGAAAGTGATGGTGTGAATCGACAGCAAAGGTCGAAGGCTCAGTTGTACGGTCGTAACATTGGGTGTTGGATGGCGCGAACATGGCCAGATTGCGCGTGGGGGCACAGGCTGTTAATAAAAAAATGCAGAATAGAAAAATGGCTTGTTTCATTTTTTTCCTTAAGCAATCAAAGCCTGTTTTTGGCATTGAATTAACAAGGTTCTTGCGCTATAAAATACACGTAACAGCGGCTACTTGTAAACACAGTTCTAAGTCGCTATCGCGATGAACTGCATTGATATAGTTGACATAAATTATTAATTCTGAAATTATATCAGGAACACTACGAATAAGAGAAGCAGTAAAAATCATGGCTATTATCAGTGAATTTTCCCCACCCATATTGACCATTCGAGTGCTCGGTGGATTCGATTTTAATGTTGCCAGTGAGTTCGGCAAAGCCTTTGAAGAACATGGAGATTTGCCTGAACAATACGTAATTGACATGATGGATGTTGAGTCGTTGGATAGCTCAGGATTAGGCTTGATGTTGTTGTTAAGAAATTTTGTCGGTGTTGACAAACCGCTAGTCCAGCTAAGGAATATATCGCCAAAGGTGCGAAAAGTATTGTTGATAGCTCATTTTGATAGAATATTTGACGTAAAATAATCTGCTAGGCCTCTTCCTTTAAGTTTCAAAACCTATTTAATTTAAAAAAATTCTATTGAAGTGAATCCAATTGCCTTTGGGCTGCATTCTATATGTATGAAGGTTTTATGATTAATCTAAAACCAGAATTTGTAGCCTAAGGTAGTCACCAATGAAAAAGATGTTCATTCTGGTCATGTTAATGCTCAGTCAATCTGGTTTTGCTCAAGATTTGGCTAGTGTCATGGACTTATACGCCGAAGAAGGCCAACATAATCGTATCAAAAGCCCCTTTAACGGCGTGATGCTGGTCGCCAAAAACGACAAAATACTGCTGAAAAAAGCCTATGGGTTTTATAACCGCGAAAAAAATATCGCGCTTAAAACTGATTCTCGCTTTTTAATTGGCTCAGTCACCAAACAGTTTACCGCTATGTTGGTGATGCAATTGGTCGAAAAAGGTCAATTATCGCTCGGTAAAACGGTAAGTGACTACTTGCCTGACTTTCCAAAAGAAAAAGGGCAGCAGATGACTTTGCATCGATTGTTGTCACACACTTCAGGTTTACCACACTACGAAGGGTTGAAACGACTTGGTATCGACCCACTAGTATTTATCCGCTCTAAAATTAGTGTTAAATCCTACGTTAAACTTATCGGCCAAATGGATTTGATTAATCAGCCGGGCACCCAATTTTCGTATGCCAGCAACAATTATGTATTGCTCGGTGCTATTTTGGAGCAGGTTACGGGCAAAACTTACGCCACCTTGATTGCGCAAAACATTGTTAAACCTTTGGGCTTGAAAAATACAGGTTACCCCGATAACAATTTTGTTGAGCAGCATGTGGCCCATGGTTACAAGTTCACTGAATTTAACTTCTTTAAGGCGTTGATAGCTGACGATAAAGGGGAATACAAAGCCGATGGCTTTAGAACTCAGTCTAGTGCCTACGCAACCGGTGGCCTGTATTCAACGGTAGATGATTTGTTCGTTTGGACCAAAGCGGTCAAAAACCACGCTTTGCTAAGCCCAGCTATGACCAAAAAAATGCTAACGCCCAATCTTGCCGGTTATGGTTATGGCTGGTTCATCAATCAAGAAACCTACATGCGATATAACCCTTTAGTACAATTGACTGTACACGGTGGCACACTTGATGGTTTTGCTAGCAATGTTGCAATGTATGACGATGGAACCAGCGTTATTTATTTGTCTAACGTCACCCCTGTTGGCGATGTCAGATTAACCATGTATATGCATTTGGCTGCAAATAACATTGATATCGACGATTTTAAGCGTGATATCCGCCTGCCTAATGTCAATGGCGATTTTGATGACTTTATGGATGACGGCGGAATGAAAGGCATGAACGTCTATTATAAAGAGTTGTCTAAAAGGGCTGGTTATAAAATATCGCACGGTCAATGGGGATATGAAGAGTTGATTGGATTGCACGCCGAAGCGAGTAAAATTGCTGAGGCAGAAAAACTCGCTGAAGACTTGTTAAAAGAACATACAACACCTCATCGCAAACGAATAAACGATATAGGCTATCATTTTGTTGAACAAGGCGCTTACGCTCAGGCGATTAAGTATTTCTCGCTGAATGTTAAAAACTACCCTTATTCAGCCAACGCCTACGACAGTTTAGGTGAAGCGCATTTTAAAAATGGGCAATTCAAACTGGCGTTAGAAAATTATCGCCGGGCTGTTATCATTGCCAAAAAAAATAATAGTAATAATCTACCCATTTTTTCAGAACATCTAGTACAAGCCCAAGAAGAACTCGCCTCCAATGAATAAGGAAAAACTATGACAGAAGCCGCCTATATGGAGCAAATCGTGCACTTGATCACAGGTGCCGGTGTGGTGCTCATTATTATTGTTTTGATTGTGATTAATGGCCGGGTCAAAGTAGCCAAACAGCAAACCTTACAAAAGTTACTCGATAAAAATCAGCAACTTGATATTGATATGCTGGTTACTTTAGGGTTGGCCAAAAAGGACAATCCGGATAAAGATTTCAGACGTGGCATTTTGTTTTTGTTTATGGGGGTTGTGATGACCCTAGTGCTGATGATTATGGGCGGTATAGGATGGATATTTGGCTCGGTGCCAGTCACCATGGGTTTGATTTACCTTGGGTTTTGGCGATTAAAGACTAAGTCTCGCTTTTATTGATGGAAAACTTGTTGATTAAGCGGGTTCAGCAATTTGATGACCATCAGGCCTTCGAAAAACTGATAAAGCAACACCAGTCACCAGTGCGACAGTTTTTGCGGCGTTTGACTCAGCAAGACTACGCCATCGCCGACGAACTCGCGCAAGAAACCTTTTTTAAAGCGTACCGGCACATCCACAGTTATCGTGGGCAAGGTAAGTTTTTGTCGTGGCTGTTTAAAATCGCCTATCAACATTTTTTGGGCGAACAGCGTAAAAAAAAGGAATATAGCAATGTTGAGCTACAAGACCGCCCAGATGAAAACGATCAAGAATCGCAGATTATCGCCCAACGCACAGTACAGCAATTGATGAAGTATCTCAGAGCAGATGAAAGAGCCGCGTTATTGCTGCACTTTCGCCACGAACTGAGCCATATAGAAGTCGCCGAGGTAATGATATTGCCACTGG
The DNA here is from genome assembly GCA_938085045.1 of uncultured Alteromonadaceae bacterium. Lineage (GTDB taxonomy): Bacteria > Pseudomonadota > Gammaproteobacteria > Enterobacterales > Alteromonadaceae > JABSOG01. The sequence continues at coordinate 11,085 of CALKGI010000056.1, read as the reverse complement.
GCACAGTAAAATCGCTTATTAGACGCGCCAAGCAAAAATTAAAAAATATGCTCGAAACTGGCAACATAAAACAAGGAGAAGAATCGAATGAATGACTTTGATGATTTAGACGATAATGATGACTGGTTAACTCAAAGCATGACAGATGACGACCTGCCAGATGATAACTTCAGCGCCCCGGTGATGAAGCGCATTAGTATCAGTCATCACGTCCAAAAACTATTGATAGTTGGTGTTCCCGCATTGGTGGTTGGTTTATTGTTTTTATTGAGCCCTAGTCAATGGATGAGCCACTTGAGTGCCAATTTGGATGGACTACGCATTAATAGCAATTTGATGGACTCGCTTAAGATCACTGGGCAATCGTTTGGCCCCAGCGAAGTTGTTGGCATCTTGCTCGTTTTGCTGTTTTTTGGGGTAGTGAGCTTTGTTGAAGAGCGTGCTTGAGGGCCAAAAAACCAAAAAACTTACTGCTGTGATTGAACTAACCGGTATTTGTGTTGCCCTAAATCATTCATTGGATATTTTTAGTCGTATACAGAGGTAGTAGCAGATGAAATTGAAGCAAATTTGGAAAAATAACCGTGGGCTAATCGTTTTTATCACCCTGATGATGGTTTTTCGCAGCGCAGTAGCTGACTGGAACAATGTGCCGACCGGGTCAATGAAGCCGACAATTGTTGAGGGCGACCGTATTGGCATCAATAAAATGGCCTACGACTTACGAGTCCCTTTCACGCTGACTTCGATTATGGCGGTAGCCGATCCACAAAGAGGAGATATTGTTGTATTTGAATCGGCAGCAGCTGATATGAGAATGGTTAAGCGAGTGATGGGATTACCCGGCGAAACGGTTGCCATGGTCAAAGGTGAAGTTTACATTAACGGACATAAAGCCAGTTACGAACAAACCGAATCAAATGCCAACGTGGAGTTGGCCAATGAACGTGTTGGTGACATGAGTCATGCCATTCAAACCATAAAAACACGCTCTGGAGAATTAGATAATTTTGACTCGGTTGTTGTGCCAAAAGACCATTACCTAGTATTAGGAGACAATCGCCGCAATAGCTCTGATTCACGGGTTTATGGTTTTATTCCTCGCAGTGAAATTGTCGGCAGAGCTGGGTCGGTTATCGTCTCACTGGATTACGAAGATTACTATTTACCCCGTAAAGAACGATTTTTAAAATCGTTAGATTAGTTCTCTTGTTGCGGATGGCTAAACCCGGTTCAGCACTTATTTAAACCCGGTTCAATATTTGATAGTAAAAACGAATCGTATCCATATATTCAGAAACTGTAATTTGCTCATCAATACCGTGCAACCTTTTAAGCGTACTTCGGCTTGCACGGATCATCAAAAAGCGATAAACATTGGCCGACACTTTGTAGAAATACTTGCTGTCGGTACCGCCTTGCACCAAGTAAGGCGCAACCAATATTTGCTCATCTAAGTCCCGAATCGATTGGGCAATCAAACGAAAACCAAAACTGTCGACTGATGAAACAGGAGAAGGGTTGACGTTCTTAGTGGTTGTCACTGTAACACGGGGGTCGTCGATGACTTTTTCGATACGTAGTTTAACTGTCTCCCAGGTTTCGCCCGGAAAAATTCTGGCATTCACTACGCCATTGGCTTGAGTTGGTAAAATATTCGATTTAGAACTGCCACTGACCATAGTCGCTGCCATGGTGGTATGTAAGCTGGCTGCGAGTTTAGACTTACCCATTAAAGCACTTTTAATTAACGGTGAAGTCAGCCACAAGTTAGACATCATAAGCTTTGGGGTAAAGGCCGCTTCGTTACCAATCGCTTCAAAGGTCAGTTTAGTAAATTCAAGGCTGGCCGGAAAAGGATTTTGTTCTAAGTTAACGATAGCCTGACTCAAAATACCCACAGCGGTTTGCTTAGGAGGTTGCGATGCATGACCGCCATCGGCATCAACGTTAAGGTGAATATTGACATAACCTTTTTCGGCAATACCAACCAACGCCACCGGACGGTCAAAACCCTGCATCAGGCCTTGAGTTATTGCGCCACCTTCATCGAGTACAAATTCAAATTCAATGTTTTGTTGCTTAAAGTGCTGAGCAATTTTGGCTGCGCCTTCAAGTCCGCCAACCTCTTCGTCGTGACCAAAGGCCAAATAAATGTCTCGGTTTGGTTGAATATTGTTTTTGAGCATCAATTCTACAGATTCCATCAGTGCCATTAGGCCACCTTTGTCGTCCATGGTTCCGCGGCCCCATATCGTGCCTTGGCCTGCAACCCCTGCGCCGGTAATTTCACCAGCAAAAGGAGCGTGGGTCCATTTTGCTCGGGTATTTTCATCCACTGGTACCACGTCCATATGAGCCAAAAATAAAGCGGGTTTAAGGCTGGCGTCTTTGCCGGCTATATGAAATACCAAACTGTGTTGATTAATGACTTGTTTTCGCGCCTGTTGATGAATCAAGGGAAATGATTGCGCTAAGTGCTGATGAAATTGTAAAAAAGTTTGCTTGTCGACTTTAGCGCTTTCATCATATGAAATGGTCTTAATTTGAATCGCTTTAGACAGTCGCTGCAATGCATGAGGTTCGTCAATGGTCGGGATAGTCGTTGATGGGGTGGATACCAATTGCTTGTCTTCAAAGGTAAAACTGGTTCGAAGTAGCATAATCACCGCGAGCAACACGACAAGCGGTATAATAAGAGTGAGTATTTTTTTCAACGCAGAGATCCTTTTTGTGACAATTTGCTGTGAAGGTTAGTGGAAACAAACACTTGCTTATTGATGTTTTTTTCTGAAACATCGTTTAACCAATTTTAACTATTATTCACAGCTTATAATTGTATAATTATTATCGGCCGATTTGGTTGTATTTATTGTGCTTAACAGAGGTGTTTATTTGACCATTTATCAAAGTGTTACCTTGTCTGTATCGTTGCTTATTAGCGCAAGTTTTGCTTATGCTGGTGAAAAAGTCGATCGCACGATGGAAGTTGCCCCAAGCGGGTCATTGTATATTGATAATACCCGCGGTCAACTGATTGTTGAGGGGTGGGACAAGCCACAAATACAACTGCAAGGCGAATTAGATGATTCGGCCAGAAAGCTGATTTTTAAAAGAAAAGGCAATAAATCGATGATCAAAGTGGTGATGAAAGGTATGTCACACCGTGGTCACGGCAGCGAACTTAAAGTTTTCATCCCGCGCGATACCCGAGTACGCTTTCGCGGCGTTGACACCGACTATATAGTGAAAGACCTTAATGCCAGAGTTGAGGGCCATACGATTAATGGTGATTTAACCGTAAAAAATGTTCACGGAAAAATCAACCTATCGAGCGTGAGTGGCGAAGTCAAAGTGGTTAAATCCTCAGGTTTGACTCGTGTTGAGTCGGTTAGTGGTAAAGTGAATTTGTCAGGTGAATTTAAAGAGGCAAGATTAAAGTCTATGTCGGGTAATATCATGGTCAATATTGACCAGACCATGAAATTAAAAGTCGAGAACGTGTCGGGTGATACAGCGATAAACGGTTATTTGAAAAGTAATGCTAATATTCACTTAAACAGTGTTAGTGGCAGTATTCACTATAAAGCGGCAGGCGAGTTTAACGGCAAATGTCAGATAGCCAGCCAATTTGGCGGCAAAATTCACAACGAACTCACCGAGGATAAACCTTGGGGTGAGTTGTTAGAACAGCGAAAGCTCAAATTTGTATCGGGTGATGGCTCAGGAATGTTGGTGATGAACACCGTTTCTGGCTCGGTTACCCTAGATAAGTAGAATAAGAGGTGCTCAGGTCAACTCAGAAGTGGCCTGGTTGGAGCAAATAATGGAAAGTATCGTAAGCAAACTAAAAAGGCGGCAGGTATTCAAAGTTGCCACTATATATGCCGTATCGGCTTGGCCTTTGATCCAACTCGCCGATTTGGCTGTGCCGGCATTGGGCTTGCCCGATTCTGTATTAACGCTGTTGCTCAAAATCTTTGTCGCTGGCTTCCCTGTTAGTTTGATATTCGCTTGGTTATTTAATGTTACGACCAAAGGAATTGTGCGCGCCACCCCTGAAACCGATGTTGAAAATGAACCCCAAGCCAACGTACAAACCACCATTGCTGTAGCAGGCACGTTGTCGGTGATATTATTGATAACCATTGGCTCACAATTTTTCCTCGATGAAAATCATCAAGCTACTATGGCTGCTGTAACCGACACCCAAAGTGAACCAAGAAGACCACCGGTGGCGGCATTGGCGGATAACGGCAAAGAGTCTATTGCCATTTTGCCCTTTGTGCCTTTTAGTAACGACCCTGAAGATGAATTTTTTGCCGATGGTATGGTTGAAGAGTTACTTAATCTTTTGGCTCAATTGCCAGACCTGCAAGTAGCTGCCCGCACCTCATCTTTCGCCTACAAGGGCATTACCAATAAAACGATCCCTGAAATTGGCAAGGAGCTTGGCGTAAAAACAATTCTTGAGGGCAGTATTCGCAAAAACGATATCACCAATAAAATTCGTGTCACGGCTCAGTTGATTAAAGTCAGTACCGGAGAGCATTTGTGGTCAGAAACCTATGACCGAGAGTATCAAGACATTTTTCAAATTCAAGATGACATCGCCAGTGCGGTTGTCGACAAAATGAAAATAACTTTATTGGGCGATAATACTAACTCTGATGCGAATTTTGTCGCGCCCACCACTAGCGTTGAAGCCATGGTGGCCTATGGCAAAGGCCAATCAGAACTGGGACATAGAACAGCTGTATCGCTAAGCACGGCGATTGATCACTTTAAAGATGCCATCAATTTTGACCCCGATTATGCTAGAGCGTACGTGGGCATTGCCGATGGTTATAACTTGTTAGCTTTATATGGCAATTTGCCACTCAAAGAAGCCAGAACCGCAGCGCAAGAGGCCATCGAAAAAGCGTTGGCACTAGATGATGAATTGGCTGAGGCGTACGCTGCCAAAGGCTTGCTCTACCGTAACAGCGATGAAGATAAAGCTGAGGTGGCATTCAAACGCGCCATTGAACTTAATCCTAATTATGCGATGACCTACATGTGGTATGGCTCAATGTTACAGCGCCGTGGTCAGTTTCAGGTGGGTCATGATTTACTAGAAAAAGCCTTTGAACTCGATCCTAAATCACCGGTATCGGCTTATCTGCTCGCACAGAGTCATTACCGTGTTGGAGAAGAGGGCAGAACAATGGAATTGTTTTCGCATATTATAGCCAACGACCCTTATTACCCCGATGCCTATAATATGGTTGGCACAATTTTGTTAAAGCGAGGCCGATTGGACGAATCTATTGGCATGTTTAAACGGGCACTAGATGTAGACGCACTCAACAAAGGGGCTGTTTCAGGGTTACTTACTGCCAACATGGACATGGGTAATTTTGAACGAACAGACCAATGGTTTGATTATGCTCAAAAGCATCATGAACTGTTTAATGCAGCTCAATATAATGGGTTACAGTGGCGCTACAATATCGTCAAAGGACGGCAGCATAAAGCCTTTGATTATCTTAACCAGATAACATTCGAAGAAGACCCAGGTGGCCAAAATAAAGACCTACTTGATGGCCAAAAAGCTTATTATCAAGGAAAATACGGCGCTGCGGCACAGGCTTATGAACGGGTTCGTCACCGCGAACAAAACACTGAAGATGCCTTTTACCGCATGGGCGGGGGCCGCGTTGCCGCTCGACTAGCGTTCGCCTATGCTCAGCTTGAGATGACCGACAAACTAAATGAACTTATCACCGGATTAGAGCAGTATTTAGAAAAGAACAAAGAAAAGACAGTCAATCAATCATCTTACTATTACTCAATGGCGTTGATTCGAACCATACAAGATAAGGCAATAGAAGCATTTTACTACCTGCAAGGCGCTGTGGATGTGGGTTATGTACAAATTTGGGAAGCCGAAGTTGAACCTATTTTTGCCCCTATCAAAGGCGACATTCAATTTACTTTGATGACGGGCAGTGTTAAAGAACGATTGACCGATATGCGCGCTCGCATGGCTGATGAAGAAGAGTTTTTGATGGCAGGTAACGAAGAAATATAATGTCACTTAATTCTGGAATTCATCTCAACACTAATCCCGCAACAATGGCCTAAGCATATTTTCTAGGCCATTGAGTTTCACCTCATACATTAACGCCAACTGTTCACCGAGCTTATTTTGCGGAAACCCTTGTTGATGGAACCAAACCAAATAAGGTTCAGGCAATTCCAATAACCTTCTGCCACTGTATTTACCAAACGGCATCACTTGATTGACGGCTTCGAGGAGTAGTTGTTGATTCATTGTATCGCTTTTCTCTTTGTTCTTTTTTCTTTAAACAGCTCGAACAAATCTTTTTTGTTGCCTCTAAAGACAATACGATCTTGCTTTTTATCTAATTGATATTCATAAATCGGGTCATAATAATCAGTCAACAAAACACTGATCCAATGCATGTGCCCACTGTGATCATTTTGTGATTGTTGTTGCGATAACGCTTGTTGCAGTACTTTTAACAGTTCGGTATGACGCTGCGACCCCAGCCTGCGTTTAATGCCATTAAAGGCAGTGACCAAATATTCGCCAAAACGGTTAAAACCAGCCTCTTCGCCGAAATTTTGCTGGTATTGAAGACGCATATTTATCACATAATCTTGTAGTATTCGCTCAACTCGATTGTCAAAATCGTCCTCTAACAAATACACATTCGAGCGCAGCATCTTTTGCCTTAAACATTCAGGTAACGCACACCGACCGATAGTTCGGCTTTCATCTTCGAGAATTAAATGGCTTTGTTCGCTGTCTTGTAACTGCAATAAGCGTTTGCCTATTTGGTTCTCAAAATTGATTTGACTCGGTTGAGGGCTAATATTTTTGCCAAAAGCAGAGCCGCGATGATTGGCTAACCCTTCAAGGTCGAGAATGTCATCCATTACATCCAGTAGTTCTGTTTTGCCACAGCCAGTTTTGCCGCTAATAATGTGAATAGGCAATTGCTCGATAATGTTTTCGGTCTCACTCATCAAATATTGCCTGAAAGCTTTATAACCCCCTTTAATTAGCGGAATATCTCGCCCAGTATCGGTAATCCATTGTTGACTGGTTTTAGAGCGTAAACCGCCCCTGAAACAAAAAATATGGGTATTGGGGTTTTCATCAAAGTAATTGCACCATGCCTCAACACGTTGTGCCTTTACATCACCACAAACCAACTTATGGCCTAAAGTGATGGCTTGTTGCTGACCTTTTTCTTTATAACAAATACCCACCAATCGACGCTCTTCGTCATCCATCAAAGTCAGGTTTTTGGCCCCTAGAATAGTTCCTTTATCAAACTCAATTGGTGCCCTGACATCGATCATCGGAGTGTCTTGCAGCACAATCTCTTTAAAGTTATCAACAATATTCATTACTTAACACAAACCCGGTATTCACCGTTGTAGTCATCTAACTGACCAATAGGGCTAAGTGTTAAATCATGAGATTCAGCACAGGCCAAAAAGGCTTCGATGCCATCTTCGCTCACCGCAACCAATAAGCCGCCACTGGTTTGTGGGTCGCACAACAATTGTTGTTGCCTGTCAGTTAACGGGGCGACCTTGTGGCCATAACTGTCAAAATTGCGATTGGTGCCACCGGGTATACAACCCTCGGTGCGGTAATATTCAATGGGTTCAAGCAATGGTAGGGCTGACTCATCAATGGTTGCCGACAAATTACTGCCTTCGCAAACTTCGACCAAATGCCCCATTAAACCAAAGCCGGTAACATCGGTCATCGCCTTCACACCCTCTAATTGGGCAAATGCCAAACCCGGAGTATTGAGCTGACACATAGTATCTCTGGCAAGGTTCTCGTGCTCAGGTTTGAGTTTTCCTTGTTTTTGCGCGGTGGTTAAAATGCCAACGCCCAAGGGCTTGGTTAAATACAACGTACAGCCAGCGGTAGCGCTATCATTACGTTTTAACTGTTCAAGTGGCACTATGCCGGTCGCTGCCAAACCAAAAATAGGCTCAGGAGAATCAATACTATGCCCTCCCGCCAACTGAATTCCGGCATCAGCACAAGCCTGACGACCGCCATCAACCACTTGCTGAGCTATTTCGGCACTTAGCACATTCACAGGCCAGCCCAAAATGGCAATTGCCATCAAAGGTTTGCCACCCATGGCATAGATATCGCTCAGAGCATTAGTTGCCGCAACTCGGCCAAAATCAAAAGGGTCGTCGAGAATGGGCATAAAAAAATCGGTTGTGCTGACAATGCCCTGACCATTGCCAATGTCGTACACAGCAGCATCATCTTTTGTTTTGTTGCCAACAATCAGATTAGCATCAGTCGTTTGCGGTAATTGGCTAGCCAGTATGGTATCGAGAATTTTCGGTGATATTTTGCAGCCGCAGCCCGCACCATGACTGTATTGAGTTAATTTAACCAAAGCAATGGTCCTATATAAAAACGTATACGCGAATCATCCTTGATGCGTGCGTCACTGTAAAGCACAAACTGGCTAAAACAATTGCTTTTTAGCGCTAATTTATTGATTATCCCCCTATCAAAATAATTAATGCATCTTCAAAAGAACCCATAAGGAAATTTCCGTGTATCAACAAGTGATAAAAAAAATTGGCCTTGGCATTGCGTTGTCTGTGGCTTTCACGTCTGTTTCGGCTACCACCCTTAACGAGGCTCAACTCAAAGAAATCAATGGTTTGAAACAAGCCGCGCTCAACTCAACTTTGGCTTACGACATTGACGAGTCGCTGACCACTGAAGTCGGCGCCCGAATGATTGGTTCTAAAGGCGACAAACTGGCGATTGAATGGGCTCAGGTCAAAATGAAGGCACTAGGCTTTGACAAAGTATGGACCGAGGATGTGACATATATCACTTGGGAGCGCGGTATAGCTGAGGCCAGAATACTGGCACCTTATCCGCAAAAAATGGTGGTTCTAGCGTTGGGCGGCAGTATTGGCACTGGCGACAAAGGCATTAAAGCGCCAGTGGTTCATTTCGAATCACTAACTGATTTGAGAAAAGCCAAAGTAGGTAGCCTCAACGGAAAAATCGCGTTTATCTCAAAGCGTATGACAAGAGAGATTGATGGTAGTGGTTATGGTCCTGCTGTTGGTGGTCGCGGTGCGGGTGCTGTTGTCGCCGCCGAAAAAGGCGCTGTTGGTTTTATCTTGCGCTCAATTGGCTCAGACAATAATCGCGTTGGCCACACAGGTATGATGCGTTACAAAGAAGGTGTGAAAAAAATACCCGCAGCAGCACTTTCTAATCCTGATGCTGACTTGCTAGTGAACCAGTTCAAACGCGGCAAACCTGTAGAAGTATACTTAAAGCTTACTTCAGAGCGAAAAGACAACGTAGCGGTAACAAGTGCCAATGTCATTGGTGAAATCACTGGTAGCGAAAACCCAGAAGAATTTGTCGTAATGGGTGCTCATTTAGATAGTTGGGATGTCGGCACTGGTGCACTGGATGACGGTATCGGCGTGAGTGTGACTATGGCAGCGGCAAGTCTGATTGCCAAATTACCACAAAGACCTAAACGTTCTATTCGCGTGATTTTGTTTGCCGGTGAAGAAGTTGGATTGGTTGGTGCTAATCAATATATGGAAAAAAACAGCAAAAACATCGATAACCACGTCATTGGTGTTGAATGGGATTTTGCCAACGGTCGTATTTACGATATGCGCCCGGGTGTTGGTCCGCAATCTTTAAATAACATCAGAGACCTAGCCAAATTGATAGCCCCTATGGGTGTGTCGTTAAATCCACAAAACAACGGCAAGGGCAGCTCAGATATCAGACCTATAGTTGCAGCTGGAATGCCAGCGATGAACTTCAGCGCCAACGGATTAGATTACTTTGACTACCATCACACTGAAAACGACACGCTCGATAAAGTTGACCAAGAAGCATTGCCGCAAAATACCGCGGTTTACGCAATGTTTGCTTACTTTGCTGCGCAGTCGGGCGTTGATTTTAGAAAGTAAGCTATTCCATTACAAAATAGGTTGATGATGAGTTCATTAATACGTGGCATCGCTATTGTCATTTTGCTTGTTAGTATGGGCGCTTATGCCACACAACAAGCAATACCGCCCAAGAACGTAGACAAAGCTCCAACAGAGGCTATCAGTCTCAAAGAAGGCTTGTCGTACATCGTTCTGAAAGCTGGCAGTGGCAAAATAGCGAAAAAACAATACATCAAAAACCTATCGACGGCTTGGACCAGCAGTGATGGCAAAACCCAATTCAATAGCGAAGAAGACGGTATTGATGTGTCAGATCCCGATTCACTAAAAACCATGGTGCCCGGATTGGCAAGGGCACTACAACTGACACCTATTGGTGAAAAGCGGCGCTGGTGGATTGACTCTAAATGGATGCAACCGGGTTGGGGCGGTATGGTTATTGATAACTATACCGTAGACATAGAAGTTTTAGACGAGCTAGACCCATTGCCTGCGCCTGTAAATGTTGCAAAGGCACCCACTAACGCAACGACCACGCCGACCGGTTTGCAATTTTTAATGCTCAAACAAGGAAAAAACACCAAAAAGCCAGGGCCTGCCGATATCGTTAAAGTGCATTACAGTGGCTGGACTACTGACGGAAAGATGTTTGATAGTACAATATTGCGCGAAAGACCCATCGAATTCCCACTCAACCGGGTTATCAAAGGTTGGACTGAAGGATTGCATTTTATGTCTGTTGGTGACAAATATCGCTTTTGGATCCCAAATAAACTGGCTTATGGCCCCACGCCCCGTGCTGGTGCACCTAAGGGAGATTTGGTGTTTGATATCGAATTGTTTGAAATTAAAGCCGCTACTGAGTGATGACACAGCAAAATAGATAAAAACACGATTAATTCAAATTAGTTGTTGCAATCAAAAATCAACTGCCTATAATGCGCGTCCATTGAACGGCAACTCAGCAATACCAAGGGTTACCGAGCGGTTAAAGGATAACCGGCCAGTCAAAAAACTTTTAAAAAAAGTGCTTGACTCCCAAACGGAAGTGGTTAAAATGGCGCTCCGCTTCAGGGATTGAAACGA
>CALKGI010000055.1 GCA_938085045.1 uncultured Alteromonadaceae bacterium | reverse complement strand
AACCCTGACTTTGCTCACCACCTTGCGAACCATCGACAGAACCCTGACTTGGCTCACCACCTTGCGAACCATCGCCAGAACCCTGACTTTGTTCACCACCTTGCGAACCATCGCCAGAACCTTGACTTTGCTCAACACTTTGCGAACCATCGCCAGAACCCTGACTTTGCTCACCACCTTGCGAACCATCGCCAGAACCCTGACTTTGCTCCCCACCTTGCGAACCATAGCCAGAACCCTGACTTTGCTCACCACCTTGCGAACCATCACCAGAACCCTGACTTTGCTCAGCACCTTGCGAACCATCGCCAGAATCTTGCTTTTGTCCATCGCCTCGCACGCTATCGCCAACAGCCTGTTTATCGCTGTTTTGCTCTATAGTTCTTAATTGAGTGGCTTCAAATTGTTGAGGTAAAAAGTTTCTATTCATTGACCAAAAATTTAAACTCAACACCATCACAATTGCAGCAATGATAAATATCGGCATACTGGCAATAGCGCGCTGTCTTACCGGCTCAATCAAGCTGACTTCACGCAAATTTGCCATTTTAACCATTGCCCCACCATCAGACACTTGAGCACTTTGCACCACAGTCACCAGTTGGCTGTATTGAGCATGATCCTTCTCAACCAACGTTTCACTGGCTCCATCAAATTGAGCCCTAAGCAAAACACTAGACTTAAAATAATCAAGCCAACCTTGTGATAAACAGGGATAATCAACCTGCCAACATAAGGCAAATAATGCAGAATAATTCAACGGCAAGAAACCGAACATAAAAGGAAAGCTGGCAGCCAATAATCCTGCTGTTATCACCAAACTCCAAAACTGCGAACCATATAGATTCAGCAAAAATAACACCAACGTAATCAAGATTGAAACCAACAAACAATGACTCAATTTAAAATATTGACGATAAGCCTGTGCCCATAAATCAATTGAAAGTCCACTGGCCAATTGCTGATTTTGATTGACCTGTTGATGAAGTTGAGCCCATTTCCGACTAAATATGACACCTAACAAAGCATGTATCAGCAGTAAAGAAGCAACCAAAATAACGACAGGTAACGACCAAAGCAAAGTACTTAATGTCAAGGTGACACCTAAAAACACCGATACAAGTATCAGCAAAATAGTCTGTTTATGTTGATTCATTTTCGCGGCGATTTTCACGACAATTTGGTGGCACATTTAGGTCAATAATGTAACTCTACCTTAGTACTAATCAAACACAATGTGAACCGATTTTCTCAGGTTCGTTATTTTGCCTAACCCTGTCACTTAATCAGCTGGCAATATCCACACTTATGAATTATATTGGTACATTACATTCTTTAATAATTAAAACAAATACATAAGGGGCTACCTGTGTCAAAGCAGCAACGTCAGTTTGCCAAGAACGTCAGGGCAAATGTAGGTAAAGACTTGTTTGGACTGGACGAAGTGGTCAATCTTTGCATTGTGGCATTGTGTTGCGATGGGCATGTTTTACTCGAAGGCAACCCGGGACTGGGCAAAACCGAGCTAGTTAAATCATTGAGTAATACCTTGTTTTTACCTTTTAAACGCATTCAATTTACCCCCGACTTAATGCCCGCCGACATCACCGGCTCTATGATGCCCGACGAAAACAATATTCAAAAGCTCAAATTCCAACCTGGCCCTATACTGACCAACTTACTACTGGCTGATGAAATCAACCGAGCAACCCCCAAAACCCAAAGTGCCATGTTACAAGCAATGGCCGAAAAAGAAGTCACCGTATTAGGAGTTGATCACGCATGTGGCGACCCTTTTATGGTTTTGGCCACACAAAACCCCTTAGACCAAGAGGGTACTTATCAGTTGCCCGAAGCGCAATCCGACCGCTTTATGTTTAACATTCTTATGCCTATGCCAACATTGAAAACGGCTCTGCGCATTATTGAGAAAACAGCAGGCCAAGTAATAGATATCCCCCGTGAAGACTTAGCACAAAACAAACCACAAGAGACAAATAACACAATCGAGTTAAACAACGAACAAGACACCAGAAGCTTTCTAAAAGAGACCAAAAAATCAATACTCGATACGAAACCACAATTGGCCGTACAGCAACATATCACCAATCTGTTTTTAGCCACAAATGGCGTGTTTGATGAAGTTTCTGGATTAGGGGCCCGTCAAGAAGAAATTCTAGAACAATGGCAAGAAATGTGGAGTTACGGTTTGGGTCCGCGGGCTATCTCAGCCTTGATGATTGGTGCAAAAGCTTGGCAAGGATTATTTATTGATGACGAACCAGCAAGCGGCGATGCTTTGCTTAAAGTTGCATTACCGGTTTTACGACACCGCATCAGGCTCAATTTTGAATGGCGGCAAACATTCGCCAACTCACTTGGTTTACCCTACAAAGATGACCTTGAGCCAGATACGCTAATCGCCACTTTGTTGTTATTAACAGCCCCCAACCAACCGGGTTATCAACTACTGCTCAGAAATGCCATTGGGGGGGAGATTTGTTCACAGCTAAAATCAAAGAAAGTGATCAACTGAGCTGCCCAATCTCTAATCAGGAACTCAAGCACTATCAACTTCAATCGAAGCGGTTGTTGCGTTCAGACATCAATGGTGGCCATTTAACCCGGCGGCGCGGGCAGTCGCTAGAGTTCAAAGATTTTGCCCACTATCAACCCGGCGATGATATTCGTTACGTCGATTGGCGAGCCTCAGCGCGAATTGGCTTGCCCCACGAATGGATTATAAAGACCTTTGTTGCCGAACAAAAATTGCAAATACTACTGTCTATTGACAATCGCGAATCAATGCTATTACCCCAGCCCACCAGCAAATTACATCATGCTTGTTGGCTTGCCCAGTCAATCAAAACAATTTGCACCAACAATCAAGATATCGTCAATGTCCATCAGTTATTCGGTGATACCAACCAAGCGTTAACTCACATCAACCGCAGTAACATGGCTTTTGGCGACCAAAGCCAACAACTTTACTCAGCGCTAAGTAAAACACCGCCAACCGATACCAGTGTCAATCACCGCCAACTAGCCCAGCTTGCCCGCCCTGCAGCAGTTTGGGTGATCATCAGTGATTTCTATTTTAAAACCAATAAAAGTATCGACTTATTGGCTGAGCTTGTACGAAAACGCCGAGCGGCGAAAAATTGGATTATTTTTATAGATATAAACAGCTGGCCAAACGAAAAAGCACAATTGGGATTAGGCTCACGAAGAATATTGGGGCCAAACGGTAGCCCCGATAAAACAAATGGCATTTACGACATCAACGAACAACATTTGCTACAGGTCGAAGGCAAAATTCAGCACCATAAAAATCAGTTATTCAACCGCCTGAGCCATCAAACCATAGACTCATCTTGTTGGTTATGGCCTAGTGACAAAACATTCGACCATCAGCAGTTTTTTCGCGAAAGGTTCTTCAACGACAAAGTCTTGCAACGATTATTTATGCGAGATACCTTCTAATGGTGGTAATTTTCTGGCTGTTTATAGTGACAATGCTAATATTGCATATGCTCAGGCCCCGCTTTAGGACTCAGCGGTTATCTAGTGCTGACTTTTTCAGTGAATTGCCACCAGCAAAAAATGACGTCAATAAACCAGCGCTCAAACCACCCGCATTAACGCCCCTATTCGTTATCAGAATGCTCGCTGCCATTGCCCTGTTGCTTAGTCTATTTGACTTATTCACGCCAATCCAAACACCACCATTGAACAAACAAGATAACAGTCAAAACCTGTTACTGATAGTAGACGCCTCGGCCAGCATGACCACCAAAATAACCAATAACCAAAGCAATCTTGCGCTGGCCAAACAACAGATAATTGAACTGCTTGAACAGCATATCGACACTAGCCGACCAATTTGTGCCGAACTCACCACCTTCAATACTGTGCTTCAGCCCATTGGCCAATTTAATTCTGTTGCACCGTTACTTGCCCAAGTAACACAGCTTGAAGCAACAACACTGGGCACAGACCTAAATAATCTGCGTCGTCATATCAGCATTAACAAAGATAAAACCCAATGTCCCAACGCATTAATAGTGATAGTCAGTGACCAAAGTGCGCCAATTTGGGTTAACAAAATGAAGAAACTAGTTTGGCACGATGTCGGTGAAGCCGTAACCAACGTGGGTTTGATAAACCTCACAACCAATGCCCAAAAATTTAATGCCAACAAACAGCAAATAACAATACAAAGCGGCTACTGGCATAAAGCACGGCCTGCGACCCTTACTGTGACTGCTCCGGGTGGCAGCGTTTTATCCCAGCAATCTACCGATTGGTCTAATGGCGCACGCTGGACTACTGCTTTCACGCCCTTACAAAGCGGTTTGCATCATATAAAAATAACACCAGGAGGTGCTTATACGTTGGATGACGAAGTCACGATTAACGTCACCATCAACCCTCCTTTTACAGTAGATTGGCAAATTCAAGACACTCAATTAAAAACCTTGCTTGGTTGGCAACACAATTCAAATGGCGCAAGTTTGAGGGTAATGCCACTACCGCACGACAATGTACGCCAAGGCAAAGCAACTCAATACAAAGTACCACACGACAACAAAACCCCAACCCTATATATAATGCCTTCTGTAACATCTAACGATGCAACGCTTTATCCAATTAGCGGCTTCAAAGATAACGACCCACTGCTGCTTGATCTTAATTTCGACCTAATAGAACAAATAACACCATTTTCATTGCCCAAATCATCACAACTGTCGCCAGTACTTTGGTCAAAACAAGGCGCTTGGATAGCAAGAGATACAACTAACAATGCTGTTTACTTGCCTGGGCTACCTCAATTGACCAACTCAAGCGATGACAAAATGCTCACAGTGATGTTTTTCAATGCACTAAAAACATTGACCAACAACACACCTTTGCAGCCGCTATATTCATTAACTGATATTAATAACGACAAGGTAACCACCAGTCGCTTGCCGCTACACTCCAGTGAAGGTAATACGGCGCAACCTATTAAATCTCATGGTGTGGTCACTTTCGCGCCTCAGGTTGCACTCGATGTACAACAAAGCAGCCAATGGTTGTTATGGTTCACAATTTTTGCTTCGCTTATGGCAGCTGAACGTATACTCAGCGCTTGGGGGGGCAGAATATGGCAATAGAGTTTGCCCCTGTGGCGCCCTATCAACAAATTGTGACTAATGCTGCCACAACTGCAATAGCCCTGCTATGCCTATATTCTGTGTTACTTGGGTTAAAGCGACTACCTCATTTTGCCAACGGCTTTGCATTTGGCCAAAAAGGCCCATTGCAAACAGGTAGTATCAGCCTAACCCTTCTCGGCTTGATGATGTTAATACCCGCTGCCCACAACCCAATTTGGGTCGAACACCAAAAAACGACAGCGGCACATATAGTGCTGGCGGTAGACGTATCAGACAGTGTGTTGCGTGGGTTCGACAATTGGCAAGCATTTAAATTACACATGAGTGAACACTTAATCACCCTAATGCACCACCAAGGACAAAGCACACAAAACGAGGGCGTAGTATCACTAGTTTTATTCACCGAACAAGCATCACTTGTGTGGCAGCAGCAACCTTTTGCACAAACACTTACGCGCTGGCAACAAGTTAGCACAACTAATATTCCCGCAGGCCACGACACATCAATAGCAACAGGACTGATAACCACATTAGAAACCATTCAAACAGTTGGCCGTTCCAGTACCATAGTGCTATTTACCGATGGCCACCAAATCAATGGCGATGCAAGCGCCATTGCCCAACAAATTGCCACTGGTGGCACGCCTGTCTATACAGTACCGTTAAGTGCCGAGTTGCCCGCCGTAGCCATCAAAGCCGCCAATTTAAACGACGAGGTTGAAGTAGAACAAATCACTTATTTGCGAGGTTTAATGGTCAACCGACAAAAAAACGCAATGAAAGGCGAGTTGACAGTGACCCAAAACCTCGGCACAAAAGACGCCAAACAGGCCAAGAGTAACGTCACACTTGCAGCGAATGGCCAAGGGGTAATTCGCCACCGCATTGATTTTCAAAAACGCGGCCTCAATCATTTGACCTTGGCTTTTGACGAAGCCAATAGCAATCAACCACATATCCGTCGACTTTACACCTTAGTCAAAGGCCCAGCCAAAATCTTGTCAATTGCTGGCGACAGACGCTGGGAATCTGCCCTACCTCAGGCAAGCATCATTCCTGCTACCCCATCGTCTTTAACCGTAAATACGCCATTTTCAGATTATGATGGCATCGTAATAAGCGCTGTTGCGGCCACTGATTTTGATCCGGCAGTGCTAGATAAACTTGCATCAGCAGTGAGCGACGAAGGTACCGGTTTGCTATTGATTAATGGCACCCAATTCGATGAAGAACAGCCCACCGTGTTAATGTCGTATCGCAACACCGCTATCGACCCACTCTTACCAGTATCGAGCGAACCTCGACCTGAAAGTTATGAACCTCCATCGCGCAATATCGTTATCATGATTGACACGTCTGGCTCTATGGGCGGTGGTCGATTAACACAGGCCAAGGCTATTGCAAGTTACATCATCCAAACCTATATGCGTCCCCAAGACACACTAGATTTGATTGCCTTTGACACCGGTGCGCAACATCTGGTCAAGAACGAGGCCATGGACCAATCAGCTAAAAGAAAAGCATTACAAAAACTGTCGAGCATAGTTACCGGTGGTGGCACTAACCCAGAACGAGCCTTGGCATTGCTTAATGGCCGTACAATGGATGAATGCGGGTTAATCTTTATATCAGATGGCGATTTTGGCGCAATATCGGCTCGCCCAGATTGCGCTGCAACAGCCTTTGCCATAGGTAAGTCACCCGGTACTATGTCAAATATCAGCGCAATTGCCGATCCTGTCTATGTCAATGGCGGGTTTAATCCGGCGCGCATCAAACTCCCCTATTTTGAGCCTGAATCTAGAAACAAACATTTTGAACCCGGCCCTTACACACCGGCTAGCATCCAGTTTCGCAGCCATCTGGCCGGCACCGTACCGTCGCTTGAACTTGAAGGTACTGCCATCAGCTATCTACGTACGGGTGCTGAGCTAGTCGCCATTCGCCCCAAATTTCGAGATCCTGTATTATCCTACATACAGCGGGGCAACGGTTACGTCGGCACTTTCACCACCGCCTTACCACGACATTGGTTAAGTGCCCCCGCAGGTCGTCAAGCTATCAAAAAATGGGTAGACGAAATACTGCCTTTTAGCCTACAAAAGCGTTATAAAATCAAGGTAACCGACTTGGGTAACAAACTCAAATTCACAATGGGCGTATTCCAAGGTGACCGGGTTGCCCGCTTAAATAACATTCAAATGCTGATCAAACTCAAAAACCAGCCAGCACTGGCAGTAGCATTCAGCGCCCATCCAGATGAGCCAGGCCGGTTTATTGGCGATTTAAACCTCAATGAAGTAACCGCTCCCGGCGCTGGTATGATGTATATCAGTGAAACTGGCAAAGATGCCCTACCTCGCCAGCAACGTATACCCATCAATTTAGTCACCACCAAAACGGTAAGACAAAGCCAAACAGAAGACCAAAGCAGCGGAACCAACTTTTCACTGTTACAAAAACTGGCCTTTGACACGGGCGGCGAGGTTATACAGCAACTTAACCAAGATCTAATACAATTCAAACCACAACGCACCAAAGAACAACCTCTATGGTTCTTGTTCGGTGCCCTATCAATGCTATTTTACCTAGCGGCTATTTCAGTAACGAGGTTAGAGTCATGAAAGCGCAAACTACCCACATTGATTTTTCTGACATGAATCCATCATCGCAAGTGAGATTCTTACAACCACTAGCCTTAATGCTGCTTGAAAAAGTCCTTAACAAACAACCAATTGCCGGCCAACTTGTCGACATGACCACAAACGCAATAGATGCCACATTGCAACCTGTCGTTTGGCAAGCAGATTGGCGCGGCAATGCCCGTTATGTTAGCAACGCCAGCAAGCTTCCATGGCGAAACAGGTATGCCAACAGCCTGCTTAACAGATTTAACAAGGGCAAAAAATTCAATCGTTTGGATATTCTGCGGATCACCCGTTTTATCGCACCAAGCGAGCGTTGGTGGCGTAAAAAAGCAACCAATGCCATCATCAATATTGCAGGGGATACTGGGCCACATTTTTATCCAACACAATTAGTCTCGCTATTACAAAGTAACGCATGGCAAGACTCCGCATTTC
The DNA here is from genome assembly GCA_938085045.1 of uncultured Alteromonadaceae bacterium. Classification (GTDB taxonomy): domain Bacteria; phylum Pseudomonadota; class Gammaproteobacteria; order Enterobacterales; family Alteromonadaceae; genus JABSOG01. The sequence continues at coordinate 31,253 of CALKGI010000055.1, read as the reverse complement.
AATATCAAACAATGCTTATCATTGATAAACACCTCAGTAATAATCTAATCTGCGACCAACATGGCTGGAAAATCACGCCATTACACCCAAATTTCTATTGGCTGTTGATTCTAATCAGTGCGGGTGAACTCCCCTCTGCGCTGGCACCTAACATCATGAGTAAACTGTCTTCACAACAAATCAGAACCTTGCATCAACTCAAGCAATTGGCAACAATTCAATCTAAAACTGAAAATTGGGCTGGATTTTGGGAGCAATGGCTGTTAGGTTTGTTGTGCCAACAAAACAACGGAACAAAAAACAGTAAGCCTGACTTTTTTGTTGATTTGCCTAAACAAATGCAAGCGTCAATCGCAAGATTACCCTTGATGAAAATGATGCTCCCCGAATGTTGGCGTCAGCAACAATTAATAGATAAACAAGAACTAGAACTAGAACTAGAAAAGCCACAAACAAAAATAACAAACTTGTCGACGAAAGCGTCCATCAATGAGGCGCCTCCTTGGTATAAGCAGACGCTACAACAACAAAAAAAGGCCGGATAAATCAATGTTTAATAAAGCATTACTGTCGCAACTAAGTCGGCAATACAGACATTTCTTCCTCTATCTTGCACAATGTGAAAAAAACCTAAACAACCGCTTTGTTGGCATGGAAAAACCCATCAAGGCGTTAATATTGGCCGTTGCCAGCCAATCACCACTAATTTTTGTCGGCCCACCCGGCACCGCCAAATCCAGGCTTATCCGTTCATTTTGTGGATTGATTGGTTTGATAGACCTAGACCACCCTGAAAAAGATCACGACGAATACTTCGAATACTTGCTTACCCCCTTTACCGAACCGGGCGAACTATTCGGCTTTTATGATTTAGCAAAAGCAGCCGGGGCGACACCAGAGCTCGCCAGAATGGACGCACACAGTTTACAAAAAGCCCAAGTAATCTATCTAGACGAAGTATTTAACGGATCAAGCGCGATCTTGAACAGCCTGCTAGCCGTCATGAATGAAGGGGTGTTTCATGACAGGGGAACGCGTTCAAAAGTAGATAAACGACTGATGCTAGGTGCCAGTAACTCGGTGCCTACCCGCCCAGAACTCAAAGCCTTTTATGATAGATTTGTTTTGCGCTGTTTTGTTAAAAATATGGAACAGCCAAGAGCCGAAGATGTTCATAGAATGCTCTCAAAAGGATTTATAGAAACCCACATACGTCACAAGTACATTCCCTATAACCCAACAGATGCTAGACTTTATGCAAACAAACCAAGCCAGCCCTTTTTTACAGCGCTCGACGCCTTCAAAGACAGCCTGCAGTTAGCCTGTGGCGACCCAACATTATTTATTAACCACGAAGACTCATGGTATCAGCAACTCACCACCATGATTGTCGGCGTAACCAATTTAAGTGCCACAGAGGTGTCTAACCGCCGATTAATACAAATAGTCCGAATTATGATGGTCCACGCCATTTATCGCATCGCCACATCGAAGATACCAGATAAAGAACCCGCCTTTTGTCAGGAAGAACTGATGTTATTTGCAGATTTTTTTCTTGATCATGATGATGAATTTACCAGAAAAGAAGCATTGAGGTTTATTGATGACGACCGCAGTTGAGCAATTTGCTCATCCGACATTAATGCCCACACAACAATGGCAACCTAAAATCGAAGCCGAGCGAATACAACTTACCCCAATTGAAGGTCGTTTGTATGATGCTATTTGGTTGGGCTTTCACAGTCGGCATATTGGCATAACACCCAAACTGGCGACAAGCTTGGCCAAATGCCTATTACATGACGACCAATTAACTAGTCCTTGGCTTGAATTACACACTCAACTACGCCAAAAGCTATTAAAGCAAGGTAATCAACAGCAAACCAACGAATTAGAGAACATCCAATCAGGTATATTTTTGGCTGTAAGCCCAGTTTATGTCATCAATAATCTGGCAAAACCACTGGTAGCACAAGCATGTTCCGAAATAAATAAAAACTATTTATTTTGCCAAGACAACCATTGTGATGAACCTGACGTCGACTATATTGCTTACCACAATGCACTTGTCAACAGAATCGCTAAATTGGTCGAAACTGCCCCTTGGCAAATGCCTTTAACTGAACATGCGTTGGTCATGTCGGCTTATACTCGCCGCATTAATAACCCTTTTCAAGGCCGTCAATTGTCACCAAAACGTGACTTTGCCCTAGCACCATTAATGTTTGAACAAACACCAGACATAAAAACCGACAACCGAGCTTTTCCAGCCAACCCAATCTATACAGTTCGTGACGACCAAGTGATTAAAGAGCGACAGCAAAGCGGGGTATCGGGCGTGATGCACACCCACCGCGAAGCCGATCTTGATCATTCACTATTGAGTGAGTTTTTAAACCCGCGTCTAATCCGTCTCGACCGTCTGTTCAATACGGGATACCACATTATTGAACGCGAACCCAAACAAGAAAAACGTCGCCATATCCTCATCGAGGCAATATTTATGCCTGAGCTATTCCAACAGCCCCAAGGGGCCATTGCCAAAGCCTGTTGGATGCATTTTGCTGCTAAAATTGCCACACCACTGCGTCGTAACAAGCTCATCCAAAGTGAATTTAGAACCATTGAAGGAAATACCTTTGAGCATGTACAAAGCGATGCTCATCGGCTGGCCGATATTCCCTTGGCACAATGGGTGCAAGATGGCGGTGACGATATCATCAGTTTCGTCAACTACCTGACTTTTTATCCCGGATTTAATAGCCAAAATGGAAAAATTAAGCAAGTCGAACACTCAGATGCGACTTTAGATTCAACCGATTCAACCTTTAATAGCCAAACAACAGATGACCAAGAAACAGACGAGCAAAGAATTGAAGAACAAGCGGTCTCTCGGTCAAGGTATTGGTTGCGCCAAGCACAACAAATGCAGCAAGATCACCCCAACTGGCAGACCCAGAAAAACTCAAGAAAAAGCACACTACAACTGGATACGTTTGGCCATGTTTATTACATGATTTTTACTTCTCAAAGCAATGATACACACGATCCCACCCGATTGCTGGGCGCCTATCGTGGTGCGCTCAATGCCGACCCCGGCAACAACCAACATGTTGTGGTAACCGCCATCCCTGACAATCTGGCACAATTTAACCAAACCCGCTTTCGTTCACGTAGCGCCCGCGAAAACAGCTTGTCTAGCCTGCCAGATTTAACTGAAAATTGCGCCATTTTAATCAAATCCTGGCTCAAGGATTTCGCCAAGGAGATATGGCATGTCTGAGCCACATTTTATTATTAACGAATTGACCGCTTACCAGCTACTCGATGCACTTTGTATTTGCAGTCGACATGTCACTGACTTTAACCAGATTTTGGTTGAGACAACCAAAAGTGAGTTCCATCACTATTACGATTTGTGTTATCCCAGCAACCATTCAGATGCAAAAATCAAAACCCAACTAGATGCCATCACATCAATTTTGGGTCGAATGTACAACCTAAGCCAAGCAGGGCATGCCCTCAAAAGTGCCAAACACGTAGACTTAGGTATCATCATAAACACCTTGATGTATCAAGACCGCAATGATGTAATTGACAGTGACGACGACATCTACGAATCAACGACTACTGATACCCCAAACAGTTCTACAGCGAAATTACATCGCAGCACACCGATAGAAACTGAACAGCTGCTGATTTTACCCTCTAAAGACCCCAAATTAATTGAGGAGGTCGGCAATGGCTTGCGGCTGACCAAAGTCGGTTTTAAATTCGCTTCTAGCGAAAAAAATACGTTTTTTCATTTAACTAACGAAATCGCATCACGTGCCGACCCGCTAACTTACCTATCAACTAAACTCGGTAAAAACTGCATCCTTATTGGGGCGCATAACGTCGCTGGCAACCGTATATTTGCACCCAAAGACCAAATTCTCTACCAAGAAAAGCTACAATGCTTCGTCGAATTGGCAACGTTCTTACACCCAGCCAAACAAGTTTCAAACGACAGGCCCTTTGCTGCATTAGTGCCATACATGAAAATCGATGGCCAAAAGACACCACAACGCACGGCTGGTCATTTAAATCTGTGCAATTTGCGTTGGCATTCGCCCATTGCACTCGAACCAGTTGAAAACGAACACTATCAAATAGAAATACACGATTATGCCAAAATGGAAAGTTTTGATAGCCAGCAACACAACCCGCATGACAATAAAGACTGGCGTGAACGCATGGGTTTTGAAGACACTAGCACAGGATATAAAGTCAATTTGGTCGAAGCCCCCAAAACCATTTCGTCGAACAAAGCGCAAATTGATAAGCAGCGCAAAAAAATACGACGCGAGCGAGATGAACTCAACTACCAATTGACCTACCTCGACAGTATTCAATTAAAAAGCCCCATTTTGCGCCGGTTTACACAAAGCCAATTATCTCAACTTGCCGATTTCTTGCGTAGCTTCCCTATTACAACCATTAAAGAAGGCCGAATAAAATACTGTTTTTCACAAACCGACCGTGACGAGGCCGGGTTACACTACTTTATGTACGACCCGGGCAACGCTATTATCGAAGCCTTTGATGCCTTTCGGACCCGCGATGAAGAAGACAATCGATGCACTCGGTTTTGCATAGATCCGCTGTGGGACAGCGTGTATCACAACAATGCCCAACACAAAATTTACGTCCCAGAGGGTAAAGTGATGCACCCTCCACTACATGGTTGGCGCAGTAGCGAAATGGACCAATACATGCGGACAATCATGGCTGTCTGGTTTCCCGAGTTACCCGGTAGTTCACAAAGTGGTATCCCAGAGAACCCCCTCTATATCTTTGAATATTCAGATGGTGAGGGCGGTACCACCACCAACCCAATTTTGGTCAGCATACTTGATGAGCAAAAATTCGAACCGTTTCATGAACGACTGGGCTTTTTTAACGCCAACCTTGAGTTGATTTACGAACAATCCACTCAACCCAACAGCGTTGCGGTATTTATTGTTGAAATGGCCGAAAAATCAAAGCGAAAAGACATGCTCGAACAGATGAGAATAGCCAGTTCAGACGCGCAAATACAGTTCGAAGAGGTAGCCAACACCACAGCACAAAACATGGCTGATACCTTTAATCGATTACTAGATGTTTTCACCGATAAAAGCCAAGCCATGCAAGATGAAATAACCCAAATAACTGATGATATTCGCCAACAAAACAACCAACTTATGCAATTGAGCAAATTGGTTGAATCGATGAAGCAATTTGGCCTTGAATTGAAAACTGAAGACTCGGCCTTGCAAACCAACTTAAAACAGATTGATCAAACGGTTGAAAAAATCACCAAAAAAGTCAATTTATACATCGAAGCTAACCTCAACATTAAAAAGAAACGTATTGACCAAAAAGTCACTGACGTGGTTGATGAATTAAAAACCCGACATTATCGATTAAGTCAAAAAATCAGCAGTTTATGGGATTAGGCAATGGATAAACAAACGGAAAAAACAACAGCGACAGATTTTGCCAAACCTTTTGACAATCATCAAGCTAGGCGGGCAAAGAAGCAGCATAACTTACAAAGCGCAATAAATACCCAATTGACTTATCAAGACGACCAATGGCCTTCGTTATCTGCGAAGCTGAGTCAATCGGTGCTACCCAAATTACGGGAATTCAACCGAAAGACTCTACCAACATTAAGACGTAAACTGTTCACTGCTTTAGATCAGTACAAATTACGCTCACCTATTATGTACTCAGTTGCACTGTTAAGAAGCTGGCTCTGGTTAAATCAAGTGGTTTCATTGTTTTTACTGTTTATCAAAGCAATATGGTACTACTTGATTAAGCTACCAATATTTTGGGGCGTCCAACTCATCAAGTTGCTAATGCTTGTGATCGCTCGCTATTGGAAAGAACTGGCACTTATTGCATTAATGGCACTGGCGGTATATGGCGCGGATAAATCGGGTATTTTCGATAGTCCGCCGCCAACCCCTAACCAAGCGAATCCGAACGGCACAAACCCTAACCTAACCAACCCAAACGGCACGACCCCATCAGCAGCCAATAACAAAGCAACAAGGACAAAACGGTGAGTCGTTTGCAATCTCTTTTACTCAGCCCACTTAAGCTTCGTCCGGCGTTCAAAGTAAACTTGCCCACTATAGTGCTCACCTTAGCAATATTTGCCAGCATTGCAGTTTTATTTTATTTGATAAAAAACAAATCGGCATACGACTGGTTGTATTGGCTGCATGATGAAGTATACCTGCGTTTTAAGGGATATTTTTACTACCTACTTTTTCCATTCAGTTTGGTTGTTTTGGTCTATATCGCAATAGCTTTTTTCTCATTACTGCCCTCATACTGGAGTAACGGTTCACTCTACCGTTTATTGCATAAAAAAGTCACACAATGGGCAGTTGATAGCCTCATATCACTTCATCACAACCGAGTACTCGACCAAATAAATCAATCTCGACTTTATCGGTTGCTTACTCACAAAATTGACTTAAACAAAGCCAATGTCGACCGATTAATGATGCTAGACAGTTTTTTGCGTTATCAACGCAAACGCCGTTTTAACGTCTTGCTCACCCAACCACGTGACCTAACAGACCCTATTAATTGTTTGGAGTTAACCTTTATTACCGGACTGACATTGCGATTGAGATTAGGTGATGACAATACGCAGATCCGTTGGCTCGAAGGGTTATATTTATGGACTAAAACATTCGCAATCGTTCAAACCAAAATTATGCACATAAATAAACAATCAACGCAAAGTTTGTGTTTGTCGCACCTTAAATTTGGTTTAGACAACCTAATACAAAACCGCCCTGCATCTGTGGCTATTACCGCCGACAATGCAGATGATGGTAAAAATTACTGGCAACACTTATTTGATGACACCCAAACACTCTTTACGTATTTTAAGCAGGCTGTAACAACCACCTTACCAATCAAAGGCGCAATTCAAGCAAAAATGGCATGGCAACAAGCACAGCGAATCTATTTTCTAGAACAAATAGTTGCACAAGGCGATCAACGCTTTGAAACATTCAGAACAAAACAATTTGATAACAGCAGAAATGGCTTAGCTGACATTTTTCCCAACCTGACACTAAATGAACAGTGTTTTTACCTGCACATTTGCGCCTACTACGATATTGCCCTAAGTCAATTTTTAGGGGCTGCTAACTATGATAACCGAATGCTCAACGCCATGGAGTCATTGCATCTGTTATCACAATGCCAATTGCTATTTGACGACGACAACACGCTCATCAAAAACCTACATTTGCTACCGACAGCCGGGCTTTATCATCTATCGGCTGATTTACACATGCAACGAAGGCAAACACAATTGACAGCATGGGAAACAGCGCAATTCCCTAGAGCCCCAATTAAAGCTCATCATTTTGAAGTCGATGTCAACCAAACAGCCAACCTGTCGTTGGCCGGTTTACCCACAAGTGAAGCCATACCATCATCAGAAAAAACCAACAGGGGCAAGTAATGAGCGATACACAACGTTCACGCAACGCCATTGCACTTGCCAATCACGAGCAAGATGTTGACCAACTCTCCTTTAAACAGCGTTTTGACTACCTATTTGCCACCAGTGCCACACTGGCTGGCGTTGTTTTATTGGTGTTCGTTTGGTTAACCATTAACTGGATAAGGGGTAACGGCTGGCTTGAACCCGACCTTATAGAACAACTGGAAGACCCGCGACTGCTCACCAATATTCGCTCAGCACAAAACGAAGTAACCCCTAAATTACTGGATGCAACCTTCCATCTGCCCGATGACAAAATTTATATCAGCCAAAAAGGCGGTAAAATTCATAAATATTCTCCCGATACCCGCTTATGGAGCCAGTCAACACCATTTAACAACAAACAGCTTGGCAGTTATGATTTCACTTTATTGCAGTCGGGTTGCGGCACTTTGGCACAATCAAACAAAGTCAACGAATGCCCAGACCCCGACACGTTATGGGCATTAACTGACAGTGGTGCATTAGTACGAAGAGATGACGGTGAATGGAAAATAGTTGTAGCCGACACCCAATTCACAGGCACTGATGGAAAACCAGTAGAGCATGACGCCCTAACGCAAGCCGCTATTTCAGACGATGAAAATTGGTTAGCACTGGGCACTCGCAACCAAGGTATAGGGTTTTATCATCAAAATACCCGGCGCTGGTTTGACACGTCACAAGACGAAAGTCAAAAGCCCAGTCAAGTGACCCATTTAAAATGGTGGAAAGGCTATTTTTGGCGGGGTGGGGTTGACGGGCTTTATAAAGTTAGCCCACCGCCAAAGGCCAAAACAGAAGGGAAGGCTGTTATTAGTAACAACATTCTGGATATGGACATCAGCAGCGAAGACGAACTATGGATATTGGCAAGCATACCTTGTGGCAATTTACCCTGTTTGACGTTATCGATGATCAAAGACCCTAATTCTATACCCGCTGTAGTCATGAACAGCGGCCAACGTCATGATTCGCTAAATCTCAGTAAACTTCACTACACCTTATATAGCGCGCCCTACCTTTACCTTGCTGGTGAAAATGGCATATTCAGCTACGATGTGCGAACCCGAACTTGGCAGCAACTCAACAACCAACCATTAAAGGTCAGTGCTACTCATACCTTCTCAACCAAAGACGGGTTTTATTTTAGTGCCACCAACGTAGTTGGCCATGTTGTCAACAACAAAGCCGTGACCCACATCCTAAACCGAGACCATATTCACCAGTTCGCTCAAGCCAATGACAAAACAGTAGGACTAGCCAAAAGTGGTGATTTGTATCACATCAGCCAAGCCCCACCAAAAAAAATATTCAACCCCAAAGGCACAGCACATAACCCAGCCAGTTTTACCGATGCCGTAGGCAATAACGACACAGTAATCCTAGATGGCCCCAAAGGCATGTTATTGCACTACACAAAAACCCGCAGTTACAAAGATTATGGCGCCAGCTGGCTACCCCATTGTGATTTATCGGCCACAGATAAAAACTTATACCTCAGTAGTAATCAAATATATCGATTATGCAAACTTAATAACCAAGTACAAGTGTTAACAGTACCTTTTCATGACTATATCAACGGGTGGTCTAATCAAAATCGCTACAATTCTGCAATTAATGGTAAGCCCAGAAGCGTTGAACTATGGCCTAAAAGTACATTGGCAATAGTCGATGGAAATAACCGACCTCATGTTGCGACAAGAACCAATGATTTTCCATTGGTAGGCGCCCCAAGCCCTATCCAATCAACACAACAAATCATTGAATTAGACAAAGTTGCTCACGGTATACGACTGGTTGACCAACGACATGGTATATACGACTACTATTATCAAGACCGAAAATGGCAGCCAGTACAAAACCACCTTGTTGACCAAAAAATAGTGCAGGTTGCCACCCCAAACACAAACAGCACCAACTTTGCTTTTATCACCGACCAACAACGTTTATGGCAATTCAATAACAACAAAGCCAGTGAACTGCATGCAGGTAAAAGCAGACTGACCTTCAACAATCAAAACCTCAGTGATGCATTGCAAGTGAACAACTTAATTTATTTAGCAGGTAATGGCGATATTCAAGCCTATGACATGAACTCAAGAAATGTGTCCTATCAGCGCAAACTGTATACCAACAAAGCCGTCGACTTAATAGGAGTAAGAAACGAAAACACAATATCAATATCCAACAACTCAGTATTTTATGGCAGACAAGTCGTCAGTCATAAAAGCCAAGGCGCATCCTTGGCAGGCAACACCATGGCAGTGGTTAAAAATGACAAAAAACACAAATATATAGAAGTCCACCAGTTAAAAGGCAGTAATTATCAAATTGACCGCTGTTTTTTCGCCAATGCACAACCGTTAAGCCCTATCGAATCAGTAGACGATGCCATCAGTTTTGGCGATAACAGTGTCGCCGTACTGTCCCATCAATTATTAAACTTCTATTCACCCAAAAGCCGTTCATGGTTTTCCACCAACGATACCGGCTTTAGCAAAGGTGAAAGAATATATGATTTCAACGGACAATTTCTAATTGCACCAGCACACAATGGTGAAGATGCCACCATAGCTTTTGTAGACAAGCGGTTCACACAGCCACATGACTGCTCGATAAACCCAGTGCAATTCAAAACAAACAAAAAGTTGAATATTAAAGCATTAGCAATTGATATCAATACAACGCAACCCGACCAACAAATTGCCTGGCAAGACGATAGCAACCAAGTACTGGTTAGTAATGACAAAGTTGCACTGGCGGCAAATCAAACGGCACTGCCTTTAACCAAAAACTTAACTAGGTTTTACCAGCAATCAGGGAGTGACTGGATTGACTTTCCGGTTGGCAACACTGTTTGGTCTTATGATTTAAAGTTAAGACAATGGTTTACAGCGCGGCCAAATAACTTTAGACCCAGCGAATTCAATTTTGAGTGGAGTGGTAACAATAGCGCGTGGTTTACCGCAAAAAATGCAAACCACATCATTAGCGGAAAGTTTAACCACAATACCAATGCAGCACCTTCTTTTAGTAGCGAATTGACATCTTATACGCCGCCACGAGGGCAAATAGCGCAAAGCCACAATGAGTTGCGACAAGTGTATAGCACCACGAATGACCAATATTGGACTTTGGTATTTCAACAAGGCGTAGATTTTTATGATCATGCCAACAAAAGGTGGGTTGGTAGCGAGAGCTTTTCACTTAATTCTAACGTCACATTGCAAACCATGTCAGGCCACGAAGTGCTTGTCGACAAAAATAACAATACAACAACATGGCGAAAGTTAAGTAAAGAGAAGCCTGAGGCGCATAAGCAATTCACCTTTGATGACAAACACCCCGCTATTCTCGCCAGCGAAGGCAATATTTGGCAAGCCAACCTCAATAATGGCACTGTGGCGAATAAATTATGGGCGCTCAATGCGATTAACGATAACGCATCAACTCACCCATTTACTATCACCCCTCAAAATATCGAATATGCCCTTACGCACAACCAAACCGATATAATCGCCGATAACAACAACGTGCGTTTTCACCATAATTTTTTATCTGCAAACCAACCAGTCATCGATTTGCCCAATATGAGTTATGCCAGGAAAACAGGCAGAGATTACTATTGGTTAGGCAACGGTTCACAAGCTGCACAGGTATATATGCACGATAGTGGCGTAGCTCAAGAAGATTACTGTCGGGGTGTTAGCACGATAGTTCAAACCAAGGGCGACACCTATTGGGCTCTTGGCAAAGGTGGTTTATGGTATCAAAAAACGAACCAGCCAAAGGGGAGTCGTAACAGATTAGACTGTAACAATAGCAATTGGTTAACTCCTCGCACCCGCACTCACAAAGTCTGGGTTTACGAAGACGCTACGCCATCAGCGATTGACGGTGACAAACTATTGCAATGGAAAGGTGAGCTATTCGATACATTTAGAACGCTACCCACCTCTATAAATGCCAGTGATATTCACACGCTAACCGAAGGCTATAGTGACAGTTGGTGGATAGTTGAAAGCCAACAACTAAAATATGTATCGAATGAGGTTTGCGAACGTTCAGTGCCTATCAAGCAAAATACCGCTCTGAGCCAAGCCTACCCATACATGGTGCCGCCCTACAAAGACGAAGTCGAAAAATTTTATTGCATTCTCGTACTTGCAAAAGGTTCGTTACCCCCCAGTATTGACCCACGTAATATTGATTTGATGCGAATAATGAACCTGTCAAACGACTTGCTGATCACCACCAATCAAGGCATAAAAAGAGAATTCCAATACGCAAAAGGACAAATAACTTCAATACCATCCAATGCAAACACAACAAACGATGACTTTATTGGCAACCAGTGGCAAACACTAAGACAAAATGTTGGCCAAATTGGAGGTGTCGATTATTACAAACCCGTTGTTGGGATCAGAATTGACAATGGCGAAATTATTGCTGAGCGGCCCAACGACACGCTTAAATTGGCATCAAGCGGCACGACACCTGCTGCACCCGTGCAGCCGCTTGATATAGATTGGCTTAGGTATGAGCCAACGCCCACACAACAAGGGCAATTCGTTGTAAAACAACTCGCTCAATCCGCCAATGAAATACCAATTCCAGCCCAAAGCTTCTTGCCAAATGGCCGCTTTTTATTTGAAACAGTCGACACCTTATTGGCAAAAAACGACGATGAGTTTTACGCCGCAAACCAATTTGGAATCTGGCGTTATAACAACCAATCGCTATCACTTGACGACAAAGCCATTCAATATTTACCGCTCGACTGGCAAAGCAACCAACTCAACAGTAGCCATGGACATATTTTTTCACAGAGCGAAAAATGGAAAGTAGGCGACACTCAATTAAGTAATAACCCTAACAATGCCATAATAATTAACGGTGGTAAGCTAGGTTTAACCTTAACGCAGCAAGGCTTCAATAACCCAAGTATCACAGCAACGGTAACAAGAGAAGGTAGCAACATAGATGCCTTTGCAACGACCAACCCCAGAGGATTCTTTTGGGACCACAACAAGCTTGGGCTTGGTTGGTTAAACGACAATCTTTATATTCAATTCGCAGAGGGATTTGTCACCAAAGATGACTACCAGGATATATTGGCAGGCCCGTCAAATGTCAATTTAACCCGTAGCCAACTGCACACACAATCGGGTAAACAACTGCATCTCAAAGAACGAAGTGGCCAATGGTGGCAAAGGGCAGCGAACGGAAATTGGACAAAAAAATCAACTTCACCAGACTTTAGTCGCACGCTGTTAAGCAACAACATTTGGCATTGGTCTAAAAACAATAAAGGCCAGCTGAATATTGCATTGAAAAACCAACAGCAACAATCAGGTTTCACTTTTTTCAAACAAGGTAAGCTGCAATTTTCCAATGACCGACTACAAAGTGCCAGCTTTAACAACAATACCTTGCACGTGATGACCGACGCGTTTCATGAAACTGTGAATGACTTAAACGCGCTAAGTAACCTATCAGCTAAGCGTTATAAACCGACGGCCACCGATAAGCTGGAATCATTCAGCTATGTAAGAGGCAACCAAAAACTGTTTAGCACCAAAAATAGCCGAGTTACCGAATGGGACGGCAACAGCTTTATTGCGCCAAACAAAAACCCCTACATAGAACACTTATTGGTAGAAAACGCCCGATTAAAGTTCACCCTCAAACGCAATACAATAGAAAAAAAACTTAAAGTTGACCTGCCCGGTAATCAACAGCAATGGGTAGATTTTGATATTGACCCTAGCGGAAAATTCGAATTTGATCAGTTTTCAGCCATTGAATACAAAAATGGCCAATATCTACTGGGGACTCATTTAGGCCTGCAAACAGCACGCTCTTTGCGCCAGACTGGTTTGCTGAAATTAGACAAAATATACGACCTAAGGCCCAATGCTAACAGTAATCAACAACGCGTGATACGTATTGGTCACCCCGCCAGCAACCCACAAAAGTTGGCTGCTTGCAGTAAAGATTATTGTGTTACTAACAATACCTCAGGCGATTGGGTTAAAGATCAAGATAAATCGTTGTTAGTAGCTCAATCACTGGCCGGCGACTTCTTCTGGCACTGGCAAAAGACTGGATCAAACAACAAAATCGCCGGACAATACAAATTGGCGCAAGGCCAAAGCAAAACGGCTCCGGTAAAAATACGTAACGGCCTATTTGAACACGACTCAATGACCCAGTTGCTAAGCCATCAAGATATTACAAAACAGAATACCCCGGTACAAAAATGGACCAATGGCTGGATCACCCATTATCCAAATACCACAGACTTTACCAAGTTACCGGTTCAACGCGGGATGCAGACTTTCGCTTTACCTTCGAACAATCTAAAACTGCTAAGTCGCTCCACACCATATACCGGTATCAAAGGCTCAGTCCCGACAGGTTTATTTGCTATCGCACCAAATGGTTCAACACTCTATGAATTCAACAATACTAAGTGGCAACAGGTAACAAACAACGATGACTTGCTCGAACTAACAAGCTTTTTAACTCAGCCCATCATCATGCAAGAAGGTAAATTGCAACTCAGGCAGCCTACAAACAACCATTCATTTAAATTTGAATGGTTAAACAGTAATAACCAATGGCAAACCATTCCATGGCACAAACGACCCATACCGGGCGAACCTTGGGCTATAGCAATCGACAATTGGCGTTTTGTTCACCCACAAAATAACAAACTGACAGCAGCCAGTGACTTTGGCTTCGCTCATTTTGATTTTGGTGCAACTGGCGTAAGCCTTAATCCCAAGCAACTAACCATTATAAGAGCACCAATGGTTGCGGGTAACCAAGACAAAATTGAAACTGAAATTGATGTTGGTATATTCGACAATAAAACCATAATGCGCTTTGGTTACAATAGTAAAAAACTGTATTCAGTGGATTTTGCTAGCGGTCAAAAAGACACAAACGTATTTACAAAATTTGCTGGCAAAGATCCGTTTGTAGTACAAGAGCGAGTTAACCAACCTTTTTGGCAATGGCAAACACAAGATAGAGTTAATGGCAGCCAAGGCAGACTAACCGGGCTATTTCGCGAACAACAGATTTACATCGACGCCGGACAATTTAGATTTGACGCCATAAACTCATTGGCCAATTTTGATCTAGACAGATGGGAGTTGGGCACAGACTTGGCTGGGTGGTATCAAGTCAATAAAAACGCTGACGATGCATATCCGTTTTCACTAGACAAACAAACCCGTCCAACAACCACGTTAAGTACAACGCAAGTTGACGCAATTAACCACGTGACGATAATGAGAAAGGCTGCCAATGAAGGCTTATTATTACAAAGCGACAAGGGCCATCACTTTGTCCACAAATCGAACGAGAAAAAAATAGAGAGCATAAAAATACCACTGACTTTTGAAAACCAAGATTCACTTTGGCGTTTTGATACTCAAACCACAGATAAACAGCAACTGCGTATCAGTGCCATCCGTTCAGAAGGTGGCATAGCACTTAGAAAGCTCGAACAAGGCAGGTTCACCGATGACATTGTTATTGGCCCACCAGCTACAGGAAGTGATGAACAAGGTATGTATTATCTACTGCCAACAAAAGCAGGCATCTTTAGATTATCTGGCGTCCAATTAAAACCTATTATCGCCTATGCCCCACCCTACCTCGAAAATAGTAAAGAAATGCCTACCGCAGTTTGGTTTGACACCCCAACAACACCAGTTTTTGCAGTTAAAGGTCAAGCTGTCGAGTTGTATGGTAATCGCAAACCCATGAGTAAATACGACATAAACTTGCCACCCAATGCCAAATTAACATCCACAGTTTGGGGCCCTGATGACTTACTGCGTTATAACTGGAAGGCAGGTGATAGTGGCAATCGCTATTTGGGGTGGACATTGAGTCCATTATCCTTTGACGCGCATAACTATGGTTATAAATTGATGTCTGACTCACAGATTGTACGGGCGAATAGTAGCGATTGGCAAAATCCTAACGAGCTACTGCATTACTCGATTTATAGAAAAGCTGAAAATAATTATTGGATTGGTTTTGCAAATGAAAACCAAGACAGCTTTGAGGCCCCTTTGAATAAAGAGTGTAAAAAGAAAAACAGCGATGAAAAATGTATTATTGATGAATTAATCAAAGTAATCCCCTATCAACAGCGTTTAATTATTGTTGGAAACGAAGAGTTACTTGATGTTAGTTTAGAGAAAGGGATTATGGGGCTGATGGAAGATTGATGAATGTAGTAGCATTCTTACTCTTGCTCGAATACAATCACATCAATATTTACTTACCGTAAAAGAAGTGAAGCTCTTCTAGCTTTTTGTTTGCGGTATTTTCAAATTGAACTAATTGTTGATTGAAAGCCTTTTGCCCATTCTCTGCCCTTTCTTTTTCAGCAACCAATAATCTATCATAAATTTGATTGGACAACTCGTTACCTTTACTGACGATGTCGTCTTTCCATTGACAAATTTCTAATTCCAATTTCCTTTCATTGGCTATCAAATCTGCATTTAGCGTATCTATTTTACCATCAAACTCTGTAATCATAGCGTCGCGCGTTGTTTCCCCAATAAATCTCATATTTTCTTCCATTTCCTTTTGCATCAACTTAGTCGTTTCTTTCGCTGTATTAGTTGCGATATTCTTCGCAACATCTGCCGCAGTATTAGTTGATTTTGCTGACATCGCACTCATAAATGATGTAACTGTAAATGACAAAAGAGCTAAAAAAAGTCCCACAATTCCAATTAATATAACAATCTCTCGTGGTAATACCTCCAACTTCGACGTTAAACCACCGTTTTCGCTTTCAGACTTAGCTTTCTTGTCAACTGCTATGCTTTCATTCACGGCATTAGTTTTCAACCACAATTTACCTTCTATAAACACACTATTTGTTACAATGCCTCCAAAAAAAAACACTGCAACAATTGACAAAAGAACAAGTGTTCGGAGAAACTTTTGCATTACAATTACCCTATTAAATAGAAACACACTAAGTATGTAGATGTTTCGATATTTGTAAAGAAAAATAACGAAAAGCAGTCCGGAAAACTCACATTTTGGACCAAGAAAAACACCAGTGCAAATCGGTTGTTATTAACCTAAATAGGATGCAAAAACACAGTCACTCTAGGCGGATTCAACTGCAAAATAGAGTCGGTCAATCGATAGTTTTTAAATTCAAAAGCATGTGCAGTGAACAACGCTTTTAATACAGGCAACAAAAACAAATTTTTGCCGTATTTATCCAAAAGCGCTGTTTTTTGTGACTTACTCAAACCCTTTGTCTGGCGTAAATAAATACTCACCACAGGCACTTTTCTCACTTCAACTCTTATCTTCATAACCTCAAAGCCCGCTTGGTTTATCACGGGCACAGCTTTATCAAATTGATTCAGCAAGCCTTCTATTTTGTCATTACCTGTTGGTTTGGCATTGGGGTCGTAGTTCACACAACGGAATAACTTGCATTCTCGAGATGCGCATTGTCCATCCGACTTACACATTTTACCGTTGGCTTTGCCTGTAATACTCGCCATGGCATTGCTACCAAATAAGCACGAAATCACAAAAGTCGTACTGACAATGAGCCAGCTAATTGATTGGTATTTAGACATGATAAAAATTAACTCAAAAATGATTGGTGTAATTAAAGGTAGTCTAAGTGTTAAAAATAGCGAAACAAAAATGTGCAGATAATTGAGCAAAAATTAAGGCTTAAAGCATCACAATTCAAACTTATTCGGATGAGGCCAAATCTCAGACTCAGGCCTGTCAAACTGCAAAAACTCAATCGGCGCACCATTATCTACAATAAAAGCCACCCGAACACCTTCTGCCGGAGAACTCGGCGCAACAATCACCTCTTTGTCGGCAATTGCAGCGTCTAAATCATCTACCACAAAAGCCACGTGAGGCACTGTTTTAATCAGCTCGGGTAAAGGGCAATCATCATCAAACTTCATCCATTCGACACCATAACGGCTTTCGAAGTAACCTGAACCCGTCATCTTGAATGCTTCGCTGTGATCTTCTTCTGGAAGTGCTTTATTGGTGGGAATGCCGACGTGATGAAATTGCATTTTGGCCATTTAACTGTGTCCTTATGGGCGGGTTTCGGTCGTAAACAGAGGAGTTAGTGCGGGGATTATACTAACGTAACGACAGCTGTGCCAAGTCTGTCCAGTCTTTAAACAATGCTTTGGCAACAACCGACATCCCCAAAGGCAACTCCTGCTGATCGCCCTCCATTACATTGAGAATAGCACCAACAATAGTCCTGATTTTACTCGGTGGCAGTCGCACATGAAACATATGTTGATTGGGGTCGTGACTGAATTCGTGACCCGTAGGCAAAGGTTCTTGTTCCAAAATATCGCCAACCTCAACGGCCAAATCGGGCTCACTTGACTTGATCAATTTAATCGTCATTTCTAACGCGCCCCGGCTGAAAATTGCCGTATTGTCTTCGGGCATGATTAAGTTCATATCAAATTCAAGTGTCATGTCACAACCTCATTTACGCCAACCTCAAGAATAACCGAAGAAGTTGAAGACAATATCAATCGGTTGCTTTAACCAACTGTAGTTGAGGTTAGGCAGGACTGCGATATAAAGCCGGGGATCACGGTTTGTTCGGATATAAAACGACCACGTCAGGTAATACCCCAAACATATTTTGGCTTTTTCGATAGGCTTTTGGTAACAAACCAACGACTTCTCTGCTTAATCCCTTTTAACCTTTTCCACCTGCATCTGTAAGTATCAATTCAGATCCTTACTCTTCACCTAGGTCATGAAATCTGTACGTAAAACTAACATTTTTACCGCTTTGGATTATACTCAATACACAGCTTGTTACTTACCATAATGTAAGGTGTCGGAGAAGACAGTGAACAATCAAAACAATCCCATTATTCCCCATGTTTTCAGTCAGTTAGTGAGTTTTTATCGACAGCGGATAAAGGTCGCTTTATGCCGTTGTGCTGTACTTTTTCTGACCTTGTTATTAACCGCTTGTGGCGGTGGTGGTAGCACTGCTGAACCACCAGCCCCAGATAGCCAACTCCCGACTAACCCGGTGCCCACAGAACCTGACAAACCAACGCCTCAACCCACGACCTCTGCCGTTATTGTTCCTTTTGAGTTTGAACAACAGGCACTCGGCAAAACTTACAATGGTGCCCAACTGCAATCAGCCACTTTTACCAATGTCTCTGGTGCATTCAGGTTACCACTAGCCCAGCAGTCGCTCACTGGTAATTTGACCATTTCAATTGATATTGAAGACCCTGACGGACTAAAAAAAGTCTATGTAGGGTTTAACGGCGATAACGAAGCCTTACAACTGTGCAACAACAACTGCCCTTCTCCTTATCACGTCACCAAAACGGGCTTTAACCCGCTTGATTTTGGCATTAGTGACGACTCGCAACGCCTCGAACTTTGGGCGATAGACAAACTCAACAATAAAACGCTAGTCAATACCGTGGCCTTCTTCTGGCAAGCCACACCAATCACGGGTTTCAGCGCCCCGCGCACCAGCAACAATATTGCGATGCGCTGGGATGGGCTAAACAATTACCTACGTTATAACGTTTATTTTGCCTCTAGAGCCGGAGTCACCCACAAAAACTATCAAGACCTGCCCGATGGCGAAGCCCGCTTAGCCTTAAAAACACCCAATTATGATTTGAGCGGTAAAGACAACTCGAAGATATTTTTTGCCACGGTCACTGGCATCGACGGCTCCGGTGAAAGTGCTTTTTCTAGCGTTCATAAAATTGCCGCAATGAATGGCATAACCGATAATATTCCCGTTGCTGTCAATGACAGTTTTTTGATGGATGAAGATACCAGCCTAAGCGCCAATATCACGACCAACGATTCAGACTTAGAAAGCACAACGCTCACCATCAATCCAACCCCTGTCATCTTCCCCACCAATGGCCAGCTAACCATTAATGCTGACGGAACTTTTATTTATTTACCCAGCAAAGATTTTAACGGCAACGATGGTTTTCAATACCAAATAAGCGATAGCCTTGGCCAAACTGCCACCGCCTCGGTAACCATAACTGTTAACCCAGTTAATGATGCTCCCGAATCTTTACCCAACAACTTTAATGCGCTCGATGGGCAAAATGCGGTGCCTATCGACCTTAATACAACGGCATTTGCCACCAACCAACAAGGCGTTTTAACCGTAGCCGCACCCGGCGTACTAATTAACGATTTAGATATCGACAGTACCAACTTAACAGCCGTCTTAATCACGCAAGCAACTCAAGGAATTGTCGAGCTCAGTGCCAATGGTGGTTTTACTTACACGGCTGACCCCAGTGCCACTGGCACCGACCAATTTAGCTATCAAGCCAATGATGCCTCCGGTGCTGCTGCCCCCGTAACAACAGTAGTGATCTCCATCAACAACGCCAGTTTTCCACCAGTAGCAGCCAATGACGAGTATGTACTCAGCAAAGACCAAACCTTGGCCGTTGACAACAGCGCGACCAATAGAATGTCGGTACTCAATAACGACACCGACCTCGATAGTGGCGATACCCTAACTGTCGATACCAGTTTGATTAAAGCCACCAGCCATGGCACCTTAAATATGGCCGCCGATGGTACGTTTACCTATATCCCCAACATGGGCTTTTTTGGCGTTGACAGTTTCAGCTACCGTATAACCGATAGCCAAGGCAATACAGCACAAGCATCAGGAAAATTAACGGTTAACAAAACCAATTCTGCGCCCACAGCCGGAGCCGACAGTTATGAATTTAACGAAGATACCATCCTTGATGTTGCTGCAATCGATGGATTACTTGCCAACGATAACGATTTAGATTTTGACCCAATAACGCTCGATACCACTGCATTGCAAAACACCTCTAACGGTGCATTAACACTGGCAACAGATGGCAGTTTTTCTTACGTGCCCAATGCCAACTTTTTTGGCAGTGACAGCTTCAGCTATCGCATCTTCGATGGCAAAGGTGGCAGCGCGCAAGCCACGGTAACCCTCGCCATAAACAGTATCAACGATGCGCCAATCGCAAACGACGATACTATTCAAACCATTATCGACAATGCCATTGAGATAAACGTACTGGCCAACGACACTGATGCTGAAAATCAAGCGCTAACAGTCACAGCAGTCACTTTGCTTGACGCTGCCACCGGTGCAATTAGTGCACTGAACAATAATCTATTCACTTATACACCAACAACAGGATTTGAAGGAACTGCCCAAATTGATTACACCATCAGCGACACAGATGGTGCAGTGGGT
Source organism: uncultured Alteromonadaceae bacterium (assembly GCA_938085045.1). GTDB lineage: Bacteria > Pseudomonadota > Gammaproteobacteria > Enterobacterales > Alteromonadaceae > JABSOG01. The sequence goes on along the minus strand of CALKGI010000055.1, from coordinate 10,386 downwards.
TCAGCCAAGGTGATTATTAGCGTAACACCCAACAATTCTGCGCCAGTTGGGGTTGATGACAGTTACACCCTCAATGAAGATGAGTTACTCAGCGTCAACGGCATCAATCATCCTTTATTAATTGCTAACGATACCGATGTAAATAATGATGTGTTGTCTGTTAATGTTACGCCAATCAGCCCCACCAGTAATGGCACTTTGGTGCTAGCGGCGGCTGGTACATTTGACTATCAACCCAACAGCAACTTTTTCGGTCAAGACAGTTTCACTTACGAGGTATTTGACGGACAAGGCGCCGCAGGCACTGCAACCGTTACCCTGACGGTACTTTCAGTCAACGACAATCCGGTTGCTAACAACGATACTGTAGCCACGTCAGAAGAAACCCTAATAAACATCAAAGTATTGTCTAACGACAACGACATCGAAAACGATACACTGTCGATTGCCAGCGCCTCAGCCCAAAACGGCACAGTGACTATCGAGACAAACAACACACTAAATTACACGCCAAATCTCAACTTTGTTGGCACCGACGAACTGAGCTACAGCATTACTGATGGCAACCAAGGTAGCGCTTCGGCATTGGTCACCATCACTGTACAAAATATCAATGATGCGCCAACGGCGGTGGATGACACTGCAACCGCCGTCGAAGACCAGCCTGTAACCATCAATGTTTTAGCCAATGATTCAGATATTGATGACGATGCATTGTCAGTGCTCAGTGCATCAGCAAACAATGGCGTAGTTAGCATCAACCCAGATAGCACCCTACTCTACACCCCTAACCTGAATTTCAACGGCACTGATACCATCAGTTATACCGCCAGTGACGGCAACGGCGGCACAGCCATTGCTAGCGTCAACGTAACGGTCTCGGCAACTAATGACGCGCCAATCGCCAATAACGACAGCGCACAAACAGACGAAGATATAGCGGTTACAATTAATGTTTTGGCTAACGATACCGACCTTGATGGCGATACCTTAACTGTTACCCTAGCAACGGCCACCAATGGCACAGTGACAATCAATCTTGATAGCAGTCTTAACTACCTCCCTAATGCCAACTTCAATGGCACCGATTCCCTCGATTACACCATAGATGATGGCCACAACAGCACAGCAAGTGCAAAGGTTGAAATAACCATAACATCGATAAACGATGCACCCGTGGCAGTAACCGACAGCGCAACCACCAATGAAGATAGCAGCGTTAATATCAACGTATTAGCAAACGACACCGATGTCGATACAGACCAGAGCATTCTTAAAGTTACCTCAGCGACAGCAACAAATGGCACAGTCTCTATTGGCAGCAACCAAAGCCTAGCCTACCAACCCAACGCCAATTTCAACGGCAGCGATATCATCAATTATGTGCTTGATGACAATAATGGTGGCACAGCTTTTGGTACCGTTGCGCTCACTGTAGTGCCTGTAAATGATGCACCAGTAGCTGTAAATGACGCCGCGAGCACCAGCGAAGATACCGTTGTCAATATCAACGTATTATCTAATGACACTGATATTGACAGTGTCAGCTTGTCGTTGGTTTCGGCCAATGCTAATAACGGCACAGTGATCCTCATCGCAAACAACACCCTAGAGTACCAACCCAAAGAGAATTTCAATGGTACCGACACCATTAATTACACCATTAGCGACAATGACGGCGGCAATGCATCATCAACCGTGTTGGTCAGTGTTGGGGCAGTCAATGACCCACCCATAGCAGTCAACGACACTGCCACAATGGATGAAGATAGCACCATAAATATTGCAGTGCTAAACAATGATGTTGATATTGATGGCGACTCCCTGACCGTACTTTCAGCCACAGCGAACAACGGTACAATTATCGTTAATGCCGACAATACAGTAGCTTACACCCCAACTGCGAATTTTAACGGCAGCGATACCATCAGCTACAACATCAGCGACAACAATGGTGGTAACGCTTCGGCCACCGTTTTAGTTACTGTCAACAAGGTCAACGATTTACCCATCGCCATAAATGATTCAGCCACAACCAATGAAGATACATCTGTGGCTATCAACGTGCTGGGCAACGACAGCGATATAGACAATGACTCGCTGTCCATCAGTGCTGCCACAGCCAATAACGGTAATGTGTCGATTAATAACGACCAATCCTTACAATACACGCCCAATGCCAATTTCTTTGGCGCCGACATTATCGACTATACCGTAAATGACGGTCAGGGGGGTTCTGCCTCGGCAACAGTGTCGGTGGCAGTTGCAGGTGTCAATGACAGCCCCACCGCGGTATCTGATAACGTTGTTATGCAAGAAGATTCAACCATAGCGCTTGACCCACTTGCCAACGACTTTGATGTTGACGGCGATGCCATAGAGATTACAGGAGCGAATAGCAACAATGGCACGGTAGCCATGGTTTCTGGGCAAAGCTTGATATATGCCCCCAACCCAAACTACTTTGGCTTAGACATCATCACCTACTCCATTAGCGACAATAATGGCGGCAGTGATTTTGCCTTTATTAACATCGAGATCACGCCGGTTAACGATATGCCCGTGGTGGCCAATGAAACCGCCAATACCGATGAAGACGTGCCCGTAACCGTCAATGTGCTAACCAACGATTTTGATGCTGATGGTGACTCGCTGAGCATTACCTCAGCCAATGCCTCATCTGGTAATGTCACCATCAACACCAGTAATTTGACATACACACCAAATGCCAATTTTCACGGCACCGACAGCGTAATCTATGTGGTCAGCGATGGTGCTGGCGCCAGCGCAACAGGCACTTTGACTGTGGTGGTAAACAACCTCAACGACATTCCTGTCGCCAATGCTGACAGCGCAGCCCTTGATGAAGATACCAGCACAATTATTGCACCGCTAAGCAATGACACTGACGCCGATGGCGATACACTAACCATCACCTCAGCAACCTTAGTAAGCGCCGCAGACAGTGGTGGCCCCAGTGGCACATTAACCCTCAATACCGACAAAACCCTAACTTATGTGCCTAGGCTAAATTTTAATGGCGTAGATACCGTCAATTACACAATTGAAGACGGCAATGGTGCCAGTAACGCTTCGACCGTCACAATCACTGTAAGGTCGGTAAACGACTTCCCTATCGCCAACACCGACACCTCGACAACAACCGAAGATACCCCAATCATTATTGCAGTATTGGGCAACGATACCGACATTGATGGCGATGCCTTAATCGTAAAAACAGCCACAGCCAGTAACGGTACAGTTGCAATTACAGTGGATAATACGCTTAACTACACACCCAACAGCAACTATAACGGCACAGACACCATCAACTACCAAATTGATGACGGTCACACAGGTCTGTCATCCTCTACAGTCACCGTCACAATCACGCCAGTCAATGACTTGCCAATAGCTGGCGCCGACACGGCCAGCGTTGCTGAAGATAGCTCAGTCATTATCTCCGTATTGACCAATGATTCAGACCCCGAAGACGACCCCTTAACCGTTACCGCAGCAACAGCCACACATGGCTCACCTTCGGTCAAATCCGACTTCACCATCAGTTATATACCCAATGCCAATTTCCACGGAACTGACACCATCAGCTACACCCTAAATGATGGCAACGCAGGCAGTTCAACAGGCATAGTCACAGTTACCGTCACTTCGGTAAATGACAATCCAGTTGCACTCAACGATACCATCTCGGGCAACGAAGATGCTCGAATCATTGTCGACGTACTGTCCAACGACTCCGACATCGATGGTGATGCACTCACCGTCACCGCAGCTACGACCACCAATGGTACCGTTAGTGTCAGAAGCGACCAACGCCTTGAACAACTGACCAATATCGACTTCAACGGCACAGTAACCATCAGTTACACCATATCTGACGGACAAGGAGGCTCAGCTTCGGCCTCTGCTGTGGTCACCGTAACGCCAGTCAATGACGACCCTAAACCCATTGCCGACACTGCCACCACCTCTACCAATACCTTGGTCAATATTGCCGTGTTGACCAATGATGCCGACCCCGATGGTGACACATTGACCATCAGCGCAGCCAGCGCAAGCAACGGTTCAACTGCAATATCCAGCACTGGCACCAGCATCGATTACACCCCCAATAACAACTTCTCAGGTTCAGATACCATCAATTACACTGTCGATGATGGTAATGGCGGCACAGCCTCTTCAACGGTGGCCGTTACCGTCACGGCAGCACCAAACAATAATCCAGTAGCCAACCCCGACACAGCTACGGCAGAAGAAGACACCCCGCTCAACATCAACGTGTTGCTCAATGACACTGATGCCGACTCAGACTTGCTCAGCGTAACCACGGCCACTGCTAGCAATGGTGCGGTCACCATAAAATCAGACCAAACTTTAGATTACGTACCCAACGTTAATTTCAATGGCGCAGATACCATCAATTACGATATATCTGACGGTCGCTCTGGTACCGCCTCATCAACTGTTGCGCTAAGTGTTACCCCTGCCAACGATGCACCAACAATAAATGACCAAACAGGCAGCATCGCAGAAAATTCAGCCAACGGCGCCGCAGTGATGACGATGACGGGTTCAGATATCGACAGCGGCGATAGCTTGTCTTACAGCATTAGCGCAGGCAATACCGACAGCGTGTTTGCCATCAACACCACCAGCGGCGCAATAACCGTAGTCAACAATTCGTTCTTGAACTTTGAAAGCACCAGCCAATATCTGTTGACAGTCAAAGTCACTGACGACGGCACCCCAACCATGAATCAGTCTGCCACTGCCACTATTGATGTCACCAATGTGACCGAGAGCACAACCCCAACCCTTGATACGGGCTTTGGTAGTTCAGGCACCGCTGGCTCTAACAGTTTTGCCAGCAGAAGCGCAGACCAACCCAGAGCAGCCCTATTACAATCGGGCAAATTAATTGTCGCAGGTAGCAGCGGCACAACCAACAAAGTGCTGACCCTAACTCGCTTTAATACTGACGGCACCGTAGACCGTACATTTGGCACCCAAGGCGTGGTCAATACCGACTTTTTTAACGACACCAGTTGGTCAGAAGAAGCAGTTGCGGTAGCGATAGACAGTTCAGGCAAAATAGTGGTCGCTGGTAATCATTTTTTCAGCACTACTTACTATACCTTTACCGCAAGATATAGCGCCGATGGCTTACTAGACACCACCTTTAATAGCCAAGGTTTTCATGTTAACAGCGAGGCCGGCGTGGTTGTTGCCAGCGACATGAAAATTGACGCCCTTGGCAATATTTTATTATCGGGCACCGATGGCAGTGATTTCAAAATCGTCAAATTCTCAGGTGATGGTTTCAGTCATGTCGATTTAAGTGTCGATTTTGCTGGAGGTATCGATGCCGCAACCTCAATTGTGGTGCAAAGTGACGGTAAGGCCGTATTAACCGGTAGTGCCATTAACGGCGCTTTTGGCAGTGATTTTGCTACAGCCCGGTTTGAAATAAGCCCAACCTTCCAACTCGATACCACCTATGGCAATGCGGGCAAAGTATTGGTCGACATGGGCACATCCACTAATGATATCGGCTGGGATTCACTCATCACCAGCACCGATGAAGTGATTGTGGCAGGGTCAACCGTTAACGCCAGTACGCAAAAAGACATGGCCATGATGAAAATCAACTCAACGGGCATATTAGTCTCAAGTTTCGCTGGCGGCGGCAAGTTAGTAGTAGATATAGACAACGATGCAGGCGCAGGCACCAACACCTCAACAGCCAAAAAAATAGCAACCGACAGCACCGGCAACCTCTACTTTGGTGTCAACAAAGGGATCACCGGTTTTAACGCCATTATTTTCAAAACCGACAGTTTAGGTAGCCCAATTAACAGCTTTGGCACCACCAGCACCGGCACTGTTGAGCTAGATGTAAACAACAGCCCAAATGATGCCGAAGCACTGGTTGTAGATTCAAGTAACAGACCCATGCTGGTGACCAAAACCACCCAGTTTATCAACGCCGATGTCGCCGTTGCACGATATACCGCAGCAGGCATACTCGACACCTCCTTTGGTGGCGCTGGGCTCAACAGCATTGACCCGACCTTTAGCACCGACGTACTCAATGAAATGGTAGAACTGAACACCTCGCCCAACGCCGGAAAATTCGTCGCAGTGGGCAGTTCAGGCAACAATTTAATCGTTGCTCGTTACTTGGCAACGGGCGTACTAGACGAAACCTTTGGCAAAAATGGCTACTACACATTAATGGGGCTGTCGGCAGTCTTTGAAGGCAGAGACATCATTGAGCTGAGCGATGGTAGGCTGGTTATCGTAGGCCGTGAAGATAACAAAGGTTTAGTGGTGATGCTAGACAATACTGGCACGCCAGACACTACCTTTGGCACTGCCGGAATTAAAACCCACACTGGCGCCACTTCACTTGTTTTTAATGCCGTAATTGTAGACTCAAACGGTAAAATTGTGGTGGGCGGCACCAATACCAATGGCAGCAATAAAGACCTGTTTTTCGCAAGAATGGATTTGACCGGAAACCCCGATGCACCGTTTTCTAGCGATGGTACGGTCAATATCGATTTAACGGCCAATGATGACGTTTTGGATATAGTCGAATTGACAGGCGGTGCGTTCATCGCAGTGGGCAAACATGACAACAATGGTTTAATCGTCAAAATACTCAACAACGGCACCATGGATACCGCAACGTTTGGTACTGGCAACGGATTTATGTCAATTGACTTAGACCCGGCAGCAAGCGTTAATGTTGATACCCTAAGAAGGGTCAAAATCAAAGCCGATGGGCGAATTGTTGCGGCGGGTTATACCACTAACAGCCAACCGCTCAACACTTTAGTACAAGTCAACAGCAATGGTACACTCGATACAAGTTTTGACACTGATGGTATAGTCTCACATAATTATGGCAGTGGCGGCTCAAAGATATTAGGATTAGCCTTAGACTCGTCAGAAAATATACTGGTCACTGGATTTAACAGTAATGGCAGCAACGATGATATATTTATCGCCAGAGTGACGCCAACGGGTGCCATAGATACACTATTTAATGGCAGCACTGGCGCAATACTGGTAAATTACGGCGCGACAGAAATGGCGACAGCCATCCAAGTTCGTGCTGACGGTTCGGTAGTGATTGCCGGCGCAGACAACTTAAATTTGTTCCCGACAGACTTCTTTTTTGTCCAGAAATACAAATTGGTAGAACCTTAAATGCCAAATAAGGAAAAAATAATAACATGAAGATCACGTTTTACGGTGTCAGGGGTTCTTGCCCTTCTCCGGGAAAAGACACAGTGAAATACGGTGGCAATACCGCGTGTGTTCTGGTTACTGCCGATGATGGCAAAAAACTTATCCTTGATGCAGGCACTGGTTTGCGTCAATTGGGCAATGATATTAAACACAAAGAGCACGATATTTATATTTTGCTGAGCCACAATCATTGGGACCACATTCAAGGTTTTCCGTTTTTTATTCCAGCCTATCTACGTGAACACTCACTTCATATCTACTCAGGCCATACCGACCTAGACCATGATGATGCGATTTTAGAGCAAATGAGTAAAAGCTTTTTCCCCGTCCATCACCGTCATTTGCAAGCCCAAATAGAGCTCATTACCGATCATAAAAAACAATTCACGGTCAACGGTTTTAACATCAGCCGTTACCACATCAACCACCCCGGTGGCGGCAATGCTTATCTGATTGAATGTGATGGTAAAACACTCGCCTATGTTACCGACAACGAACTCAACACCCCCGGCAAGGTAAAAACCACAGTTGCACAATGGACTGAAATACTTCAAGGTGTTGACCTGCTCATTCACGACGCCCAGTTTATGCCCTGTGACATGCCCTTAAAAAGTGGTTGGGGACATTCGATGGCAAAAGAAGCAGTTGATTTGGCCAAAGCAGCCAAAGTGAAACAATTATTGATGTATAGCCATGACCCAGAACGTACAGATGATGAAATTGATGAGACGATTGAACAACTGAACAGTATGAAACTCCCCTTTACCGTGACCGCAGCCCAAGAAGGGCTGACACTGAGCGTGTAATATGTTTCTAGCCTATTTGAATAAACATCGACGGTCCATACTCATCGGTTTTACCGTGACAATTCTTATCATGATGGTAGAGTATTTCGGCTCAGAATCCTCAATCATGCAGCGTATCAACGGCTTAATATATGATGTGAGACTCAATGTCCAACTTCAGCTTACACCCACCAGAAAATCCGACACCACGATAATTGTCATCGACATTGATGAAAAAAGCCTAGAAAAAGAAGGTCGCTGGCCTTGGAGCCGAGTAAAAGTTGCCAAAATGATTGAAAAGCTGGCTGATGCTGGTGCAGTAGTCGTCACACTCGATGCCATCTTTACTGAGCCAGAGCGTAACCCTGTGGCTGAGACTATTGAGTTGATGAAACAAAACCCGACCAATAAACGCCTGCTAGAAACCGTAGGTGCCTATCAAGAACAAGCTGATGCAGATACCTTGATGGCCAAAAGCCTGCAAAGTACCGACGTAGTTCTTGGTATGCTGTTTGTCGATGACCCCAATACTCGAGTAGGCAAACTACCAACTAGTGTCATCACATTTGACACCGAAGATCGCACTACAATTGCCAGTTTGCCTTATAGTGGCCATGTCAACAACGTGCCTATATTACAAGAAAATTCTCCCGGCACCGGGTATATCAACTCAACACCTGAAACTGATGGTTTTTTGCGTAGAACATCACTAATAGCCCAACATGAGGGTCAGTTCTACCCCTCCTTAGCTCTCGAAACGGCCCGTCTATTCGCACTAGCCGATGAAGTTCAGGTCATAACCGCTGATTTGGATGGTAGTCGAGGTATGACGGGCGTTAAAATAGGCCGTAAAAACATACCTACTGATGTATACGGTCGCATTCTGGTTCCCTATAAAGGACCTGCGCGTAGTTACCCATATATCTCAGCAACCGATCTATTACACGACAATATTGATGTTGAGTTGTTTGACAGTGCAGTGGTCCTGATAGGCACATCTGCCGTTGGCAACGCTGACTTGCGAGCAACACCGGTAGGTGTTCAATATCCAGGTGTAGAGGTACATGCCAACGTTGTAGATGCCCTACTAAATCCGAAAATAATCCCGAGCGAACCTGATTGGATGATCTCGGGCATATTTGCCTTATTAATGTTGATTGGTATCAACCTTTCGGTAGCCTTACCAAGACTGGGACCACTGAGTATTGCCCTTAATGGCGTAGCCATTGTATCTTTGTTAGTCGTCCTGGATTATTACGCTTGGTCAGTACAAAAAACTAGCTTACCAATGGCCACAACACTAATGCTGGCCTTTACACTGACAATACTGAACATCGCCGTGGGTTATTTCACCGAGTCTGGCAGGCGCAAACAAATCAAAGGCATTTTCGACCAGTACGTGCCGCCGGCTCACATCGACGCGATGCTCGAACACCCCGAATTACTTGATACCTCGGGTATTCGTAAAGAAATGACCGTGTTGTTCTCAGATATTCGCAGCTTTACCAGCATCTCAGAAAAACTTACCGCAAACGAGTTAGCCACCTTGCTGAGCCGATACTTCTCACCCATCACAAAATCGATTTTTGAGCACAACGGCACCATCGACAAATACGTAGGTGACATGGTAATGGCATTTTGGAATGCCCCGCTTAATGATGAAAATCACGTAGCTAACGCCATTAAATGCTCTTTTGACATGCTCGATATCACCGAAATGCTCACCAAAGAATTCGAAAAAGAAGGCTGGCCAGAAATCAAAGTCGGCATAGGCCTCAACACAGGTGAAATGAACGTGGGCGACATGGGATCAGAATATCGCCGAGCCTATACGGTGCTTGGTGATGCAGTCAACCTAGGTTCACGGCTTGAAAGCTTAACCAAGTTCTACGGCGTCGACTTGCTAGTTAACGAAACCTGCGTTGCCCACTGCCCCGAAATGACTTTCAGGCCAATGGACAAAGTGAGAGTGAAAGGTAAAGACACCGCGGTGTCAATTTTTGAACCTATCAGGCCCGAAGTCGCCACCAACCAACAGGTCATTGACGAACTTGAACAATATCACGAGGCTTATCAAGGCTATCTTGATCAAAACTGGCCAGTTGCAACAGAAAAATTTAATGCACTTATACGCAAGAATCCTGATAGAAAGATATACTCCATATATCTTGAGCGGATTGACATCTTGAAGCACGAGTCGCTTGAAGCGGATTGGGATGGCTCATTTACCCACACGAGTAAATAATGACAAATACAGTAATAAGCACAGAATTCGACAAAGACATTCACAACCCGCTTGAGCACCTGATCTCAATCGGTATTC
>CALKGI010000054.1 GCA_938085045.1 uncultured Alteromonadaceae bacterium | reverse complement strand
TTCGAAGAACTGAAACTGTACTCAATAGATGATGTAAACACGGGATGGATTGCTCCGTCTGCATATATCAAACACAGATAGAATATGAAGAATACAGGAGCCGTATACGAGGTCCGTACGTACGGTTCTGTGAGAGGGATGGGGTGAAAGCCTCACCCTACTCGATGTTTTTGGGCTGCGACCTCAATCGAGGAATGACCTAACATGGAGGATGGGGCGAAGAATGAGCCGTAGTTAGCGCTTGCGCGTAACCCATCGGTTATTCGTCGTTATCCGCCAAATTATTGTTGTATCGAATATACGTTCTTTCACAGCTCGGTGATGGGTTTGTGGTTACGATGGGTTACGGCTCGTACCTCGCCTAACCCATCCTCCATATGAGGCAATAAACAAGTGATGCAAAGATACAATTAATTATAATAAACAGTTAGTTAAGCGCAAAAACAACACCCAATCAACACCGTCAAAAAACCTTGGCACCCTCCTTGCAACTCCCTCAATATATTTAATTAATGGCCCAAAGTGTCAAGAGAGTAAGTTATGGATCATATGTTGTATATCGCCGCCAGCGGTGCCAAACAGAATCTTAACGCTATTGCTGTTCGCTCTAATAACTTAGCAAACGCTGCAACCGACGGCTTTAAAGCCGACATGGAACAAGCGCGTTCAATGCAGGCTTTTGGTGAAGGGTTACCAACTCGTGTTTTTGCCATGACTGAAATCGCTAGCCAAAACTTTGACGACGGTGCTTTAAAGAGTACCGGCCGCGATCTGGATATTGCCATTGAAGGTAAAGGTTGGATTGCGGTTCAAGATGCCGAGGGTAAAGAAGCTTATACCCGTAAAGGTCATCTTAAAGTCACTGAGAATGGCACGCTTGAAACCGCCAGTGGTTTAATGGTTATGGGTGATGGTGGTCCAATTACCTTACCGGTACCCATTGAAAAAGTTGAAATTGGCAGAGACGGTACCATTACAGTTAAACCCCAAGGTGCACCTGCTAATGCTTTGGAAGACATTGACCGCATTAAATTAGTTAACCCAGCAAATCCTGATATCCATAAAGGTAAAGACGGATTATATAGACGCAAAGATGGTAATGCAGAAGATGCAGCAGGTGAAGTGACGCTTGTTAGTGGCATGCTTGAATCGAGCAATGTTAACGCCGTTGGTGAAATGACCAGTTTGGTCAGCATTCAGCGTCAGTTCGAGATGCAGGTCAAAATGATGAAAACGGCAGAAGATAACGACAAACACCATAACCAGATATTCCGGGTCGTGTGACGTCAGATTGATAAAATACCAAACGTGACACGCATTTTTAAATTTTAATTTTTTGGAGGTGGCTTATGCACCCAGCATTATGGATCAGTAAAACGGGCCTCGACGCCCAGCAAAGAGACATTTCGGTGATCTCCAATAACTTGGCTAACGCCAGTACCGTAGGTTATAAAAAGAGTCGTACTATCTTTGAAGATTTGCTCTATCAAAACGTCAACCAACCCGGTGGTCGTTCTTCAACCGATACCCAACTACCTAACGGTTTGATGCTTGGTGCTGGTACGAAAGTGGTCGCCACTCAAAAGAATTTTTCACAAGGCAACATGTTAACCACCGAAAATTCGATGGACGTGATGGTGCAAGGCAAAGGCTTTTTCGAAATTTTGCAACCAGACGGCACGTTGGCATACACCCGAAATGGCCAATTCACCACCAATGACACTGGCCAAATGGTGACCTCTGGTGCAGGTTTTCAAGTACAACCGGCCATCACCATTCCACCAGACGCACAGTCGATAACTATTTCGCAAGATGGCCAAGTATCCGTTAGGGTCAGAGGCACAGCCGATAACGTTAACGTGGGCCAAATCACCATTTCAAGTTTCATCAACCCAGCCGGCATGGAGCCTATCGGGCAAAATCTCTTTACCGAAACCGCTGTTAGTGGCGCGCCAGTTCAAGGCACTCCTGGGCTTGAAGGTTTGGGCACATTAGTACAAGGCGCACTTGAAACGTCAAATGTTAATGTCACCGAAGAACTGGTAAACCTCATTCAGTCTCAACGGGTTTATGAAATGAACTCTAAAGTTATTTCATCGGTAGACCAAATGCTTGGCACCGCAATTCAGCAGCTATAGGGGTTATTATGAAATCTTCCACTTTATTACCATTGTTACTGCCTATTGTATTACTGACTGGTTGTACATCTACCGAGAAAGAACCGGTAAGACCTGACAGTAATTTCTATGCTCCTGTGGTACCTGAAGCACCAGACGACCAAGTTGTGCCAACGGGTTCTTTGTTTACCAAAGCCAGCACTAGTAGTCTGTATTCAGATTCAAAAGCGCGGATGATTGGCGATATTATTACGGTCAACTTAGAAGAAAGTACCAGCGCGTCAAAAAATGCTAAGAATGAATATGGTAGTGAGTCAAAAAATACCGTTAACCCAATTACTGGGTTTGGTGGCTTGCCGATTAATCTAGGGTCTAAATCGATTCAATTTGGTATGGATACCTCTAATGACTATAAAGGTGATGCAAAAGCAGATCAAAGCAACACCTTGTCGGGCAGCATTTCAGTGAACGTGCTTCGCGTTTATCCCAATGGTAATTTGATGATACGCGGTGAGAAATGGATTGATTTGAATACCGGCAGCGAATATATCCGTTTAACTGGTGTTATTCGCCAGCAAGACATAGGTTCTGATAACACCATAGTGTCGACCAAAGTGGCCAATGCTCGAATTGAATACAGCGGCACTGGTAGTTTCCATAAAGGTCAACAGCCCGGTTGGTTCTCTAATTTCTTCAGTAGCGAATGGTGGCCTTTTTAATCACTGGACAACCTGACTGTTGTACAGCTGATTTTGCAAAACCACCACGCTGCGGGGCAGTTTATTCTTATTTAAAGGTATTATCATGACTCGATTAATCCAAAAATTATTGCTGATCACAGCCTTTGTGTGGGCCGGACAAACACAGGCTGTGCGCATTAAAGATGTAGCAGACATAGAAGGTGTGCGTGCCAACCAATTGGTTGGGTACGGATTGGTCGTCGGTTTGCCCGGTACAGGTGAAAATAGCCCCTTTACCGAGCAAAGTTTTAAAATGATGCTCAATAACTTTGGCATCTCTATGCCACCGGGTATCAAACCTAAAATTAAAAATGTCGCAGCAGTTGCGGTTCACGCTGAATTACCTGCATTCACCAAACCAGGCCAAAAAATTGACATTACCGTATCATCCATCGGTAGCGCACAAAGCTTAAAGGGTGGCACCCTTATACAAACGTTTTTAAAAGGTCTAGATCAACAAGTTTATGCCATAGCTCAAGGTTCTTTGGTCGTTAGCGGCCTTGGTGCTGAAGGCTTAGATGGTTCGAAAGTGGTCATTAATACCCCAACTGTAGGCCGAATTGCCAATGGCGCCATAGTCGAACGTGCAGTGCCTAGTCCTTTTAGTCAAGGTGACTATATTACCTTTAACTTGCGTCGCCCAGATTTTACCACGGCCAAACGCTTGTCTGATGCCATCAATACCATGTTTGGCGGCAGTGTGAATGCCCAAGTCGCAACGCCATTTGATGCAGCTTCTGTAAAAGTCACCGCACCCAGAGACATTTCAAAGCGTATTTCTTACCTGTCGGTACTCGAAAATCTAGAATTTGAACCCGCAGATGAATCTGCAAAAATTATAGTTAACTCCCGCACTGGTACAATCGTTATTGGCAAAAACGTGAGATTATTGCCCGCCGCAGTTACTCACGGTAGTTTGACAGTGACCATCGCAGAAAATCAGCAGGTGACTCAACCCGATGCCTTTTCTGAGGTCGGCGAAACCGTAGTGACCGACCGTTCTATTGTTGACGTTGCAGTGGATGATACCCGAATGTTTGTCTTTGAACCGGGTGTTACCCTTAACGAATTGGTTAGGGCGGTTAATGAAGTCGGCGCAGCGCCTGGCGACCTAATGGCTATTCTCGAAGCACTAAAAGAAGTTGGTGCTATTCATGGCGAACTCATTGTTATATAACAAGTTTATTAAACAATAAACGTAATAAAAGTCCTTTTTATTACGTCCTTTTTCATCATTCCCCTCCCTTTGGCACAGTCAGTGCATAGACAGTACATAGACTGCTTTATGCACCAAAAGTGTCAAAAATACCGAGGATAAACATCATGGATAATTTTGCTCAAGCCCAAGTTCAATCTGCCAAGCAGGGCCAAAACAGCAGCTATTATGATATCTCTCAATTAGATCAGCTGCGTTCGGCAAAACCGAATGACCAAGAAGCATTAAAAGCCGCAGCTAAACAATTTGAAGCGATTTTTACCCAGATGTTAATGACCAGTATGCGTAAAGCCAGTGAGGTTTTAGAGTCAGACAGCCCTTTTAACAGTGAGGGCACCAAGTTTTATCGTGACATGCACGACAAGCAAATGGTCAGTAATATGGCCGAAAATGGTGGGCTAGGACTGGCCGACATTATTGTTGAACAGCTTGGCGGTAATAATGCCAACTTTAGACCCGCCGATGCGTTAAGACCAGATGCAGGATTAAATGGACTGGGTCGAATGCACAGTGCTAGCGCAATTAACACAGCAAGTGATACCAGCAAAGCAGCGCAATTGAATAAAGCAGAGCAAAACGTTGAGCAAAAAGCGGCTCAAACAAGCAAAGATGACAAAACTAGTTTGTTCGATGACCCAATAAGCTTTATAAAGTCTTTATTACCCGCCGCCAAAAAAGCGTTGGCAGGTACTGGGTTACAACCGGTGATGGTGGTGGCACAAGCTGCACTTGAAACAGGTTGGGGACAAAAAGTGATCAACAAAAAAGATGGTTCAAGCAGCTTTAACCTGTTTGGCATCAAAGCCGATGCTCGCTGGGAAGGTGAAAAAGCCAACGTACAAACATTAGAATATAAAGATGGTGTGGCCAAAAAAGAAAATGCCTTCTTCCGTGCTTATCATTCATTAGAAGACAGCGTAAAAGATTACGCCAATTTCTTGTCATCTGATAAACGATATGCCAAAGCGTTAGAAAATGCCGACAACCCGGTTAAATATTTTGAATCATTGCAATCGGCCGGTTACGCCACCGACCCCCAATACGCCAAGAAAATCGTCGACATACTCAATAGCGATTACTTTGCTGAAGCTAAAGAGTAAACTGACTATGTTAATGTCGTTTAAAATAACCCATAACTCACCAACAGATTAGGAGGAACTCATGGCCGATATGTTAGCGATAGGAACCTCCGGGATCCAAGCCAGTAATTTATTGCTTCAAACCGCCGGTAATAACATTGCCAATGTTAATACGGCTGGTTATGTTCAAGAGCGTGTTGAATTGGGGGCTTCTCAATACGGTGGTATTGACCGCCAGGATGTTGAGCGGGTGGTTAGTGAATTTGCGCAGCGTCAAATGCGTAGAGATACCGCAAATCACAGTTTTTATGACCAGTTCGTTAATGAAGCAACAAGGGTCGATACCTTATTTGCCGGTACTGCTAACAGTGTTGCCACCTCAATGGATGGTTTTTTTCAGCGCCTGCAAAGCTCATCAGATGACCCTTCATCTATAGCCGCTAGACAATTGGTGATAAGTGAAGCCGAAGAGTTGTTAGGCACTTTTCAAACCTTAAACGGATTGGTGCTCGACCAAGGCACCACTATTAATGAACAGCTCGATATTTTCGCTAATGAAACCAATGGTTTGATTCAAAACATTGCCAAATTAAACAAAAACATAAACAGTATCGGCACCAGTTCTGGTCAAAATCCCAATGCATTAATGAGTGAACGGGATGAGTCATTACGTAAATTGTCAGAAATGATTGAAATCAACACCCTTGATGGTGCCAGAGGCGAAAAACTGGTTTTTCTCAATACCGGGCAATCGTTGATATTAAAAGAAGGCGATTTTAATCTATTGGCCATTACTGGCGACCCAGACCCTGAACGCAAAGATTTGCGATTGAACTTAAGCACCAACAGCAACCTCACCGTGCCAGTAGAAGCAAGCAAGGTTGGCGGAAAAATTGGTGGTTTGTTGAGTTTTCGTAAAGATGTATTAGAACCAACCCAAAACCGTTTGGGCCAAATTGCCTTGTCATTGACTGATGCTTTTAATCAACAAAACAGATTGGGTATGGATGCTGATGGACAATTGGGCAGTGATTTGTTTGCTTTGCCTCAATCCATTGGGGCATCAGCATATGCAGCGAATACAGGCACCAGCTCAATCACTGCTAGAGTGGAGCCGGGTAAAGGTAACGAGTTATCGTCTAATAATTTTTTGTTTGATTATGACGGCGCGTCAATAACCATGACGGCGATTGACGATGAAGGTAATTTGTTAACTGACCCTTTGGCGATAAAAACATTACCTGGGCCTTTTCCTGCAACATATAACTCACTTAATGCACCGGGCAATACTTTGTATGGCCTTGAAATTACCTTTGGTGCAGGACTTGTTGCAGGTGACAAATTTTTACTCAAACCCACTGCTAATGCGTCAAGCGAAGTGGTTTTATTGTCGCATCGTCCTGAAGATATCGCGTTGGCGTCACCTATTAGAACAGAAGGCAATTTAACAAACGTTGGTAGCGCGGAAATATCTGAAGGAGTGGTGACTGATACTGACCCTGCAAGTTCTGATTTTACAGTGGGCAATACGCTCAATACCGACCCTCTATATGTAAAGTATATTGGTGGCAATCAGTTTGAGATTCATAACGTCAATCCATTACCGTTACCCTCAGCGGGTGCCGCTTTGGCGACAACACCTGCAATGACCGCCGGACAGTTTAACAATATTATGGGGGCGGCTGGCGCACCAGTTTCAACTTATGGGTATGACTTCAATGTTGTCGGTATACCGGCGGCCAATGACGTTTTCACAGTCAAGTTCAATGCTGGTGGTTTTAATGATAACCGAAATGGATTACAACTCGCAGCGCTGCAAAACGCCGATTTGATGAGAAAAGATGTAGTTTCTACGACAGCGGCCGATAATACATTAACGTTCCATGAAGCTTATGCCCGAATTGTTAGTCAGGTAGGTGAAAAAACTGCCAATGCATCGACTAACGAAGTGGCTTTTGAGGCCTTGCTGGATCAATCCAGTGCGTGGCATCAGTCGATTTCTGGTGTAAACTTAGATGAAGAGGCAGCAAATTTAGTGAAATTTCAACAAGCATATTCAGCGGCTGCCAAGATTATTTCTGTCGCTCAAGCGACATTTGAAACGCTGCTCGGTGCTGTGAGGTAAATAGTTATGAGATTGTCAACGAATCAAATATTCAGTCAGGGGGTCGACAGTATACTCGAAACCCAAGAGCGCCTAACCAAGGCACAAGACCGGATTGTCAATCAAACTCGCCTTTTAACGCCCTCAGATGACCCGGCGGCTACTGCCCAGGTCATGCGATTGAACGAACGTATCGAATTAACCAAACAATACGATACCAATGGTTCTGTGTTGACCAATCACCTCAATACCGAAGAGGTGGCGCTAAACTCGATTAAAATTGCCATGGATAGACTCAAAGTATTAACCATTCAAGCTGGCAGTGGTTCATTGGCCGATGCCGACCGAGTGGGTTTGGGGTTTGAAGTTGATAGTATTCGCAAAGAAGTGTTAGATACTATGAATACTCGAAATGCCAATGGCGATCATATATTTTCTGGTTTTCAATCTAGTATTGAACCTTTTGTGTTTAATGCGAGCACTCAAGTTTATGACTATATGGGTGATGAGGGTGAGTTAAAGCTACAAATTTCATCGTCAGTTAAATTATCTGCTGGCGACAACGGCAAAAAGTTGTTTGAAGATGTCGATGCCAGATTACAGACCACAGGTGTGAGCGTAACTGCTGGTGCCGGTACTGGTGGCATAGTGACGATAGAAAGTCAGGCGGCATTTGATATTTTTCACAAGGCCAACTACGACACAACCACGCCAGCTAACAATGTTTATGATGTGACCTACGGCGGACCACCAGATACTTATTCGGTGACCAACTCAGGTACTGGTGCTGTAATGGTCGCAGCAACACCATTTTCACCAACCCAAGGCGCTAATTTTGAAGGAATGAATATTAAAGGGCAGGGTACCGGGCCGGGTAGTGTTGTGAGTTTTACTTTATCGACACCTGAAAAAAAGAATATTTTGACCACCATTAATGATTTGCACAAAGCATTGAATGTTGGTGGCGGTTATACCCCTGCATTAAATGAAGCGCTCAAAGACTCAATGGTGCAAATCACCAATTCTGCCAACCAGATTGCTGTTGTACAGGCTTCACTGGGTGGCCGATTAAATGTAGTCGACAGTATTTTGTCGTCGAACCTAGAGATTAATCACGCCAATCAAAAAACGCGTTCTGATTTAGCCGAAATTGACTATTCAGAAGCGGTGACAGACATGATGAAACAAGAGTCAGCCCTTGAAGCTGCCCAAGCGACATTTGGGCGAGTAAGTCGATTGAGCTTGTTTGATTTTATTAGGTAGAGTTAAAGCGTCAAAAAAAGGTCAGCAAATTTATTTGCTGGCCTTTTTTTTGGTGGCTTCAAAAGTGGCTGGTGGTACGGATAGCTGGGGAGTTTGGTGGTTTCAAAAGTGGCCAGTGGTACGGAGGCTCCGCACAGCTGGTGGTGGCCCCCGGCTTTATATAGGTGTGGTGGTGGATTAACCACCGACTTCGAAAAGGTGAGGTACCATCACCGGCTGGGGTCAATGCACGTACTTCGTTAAATGGCTGGAGGAACGGAGGCTAGCAACTAGTAGCGAGTTGTTCTTTTCTTTAAAATATTTTTAACCGCAGAGGACGCAGAGAGCACAGAGAAAAGAAAAAAGATCAAAATTACTGGTTTTTGTTTTTGTCCTTCTCTGTGTCCTCTGTGGTGATAAGTTTTTGATTTTTTAATCTTAAGTCAACAGCATTGCCGTTCCTCCAGCCCCTTTCGAAGCCTAAAATGTAAACTGTTTGTTAACAGATTCACCATTTCAACCGCTAACAAAAAAAACTCAATTTATTTCAAAATAAAGCTAAAGTTTTCCAACAAGCGGCCGATAACTAATTACAGAATAAATCGTAAACCTCCACTTTTAGACCTTTCATTGCAATCTTCAAATAAAACGGCAATTTTTGCCACTTTTCTCCTAAAGTTTCTGACAACCCTGCCGATAGCCTAAGTAGCTTAAGAAAAGCTTGAGTCCAAACACCAGTTTTCAGGGTTTGGCAAAAGTGATTAAGTGTTTGTGTTTGGTTTGACCATGATCGTTTCCGGGAGTTTAGTAAACACCGGCTTGCAGGGTTAAGCAACACGATTGGGACTGATGTGATTAGTTCGCAGATGACCCTTCAAGGGCAGAACTTCGTTATAAGTGTTTCCACAGAATACTTTTAACAGGGCTCTTGATAACAAACCACTGGCAGGTATGACTAGAGCAGCCACG
Organism: uncultured Alteromonadaceae bacterium; assembly: GCA_938085045.1. GTDB lineage: Bacteria > Pseudomonadota > Gammaproteobacteria > Enterobacterales > Alteromonadaceae > JABSOG01. The sequence goes on along the minus strand of CALKGI010000054.1, from coordinate 3,361 downwards.
GTGAATTTTGTTATCAGCCATTGCAACTGTTTCCACAGAACAGTGAATACGGGGCTTACAGAGGGGTTTGATGCGAGTGAGGACGAGATGGTTCAAGTGGTGATCCATATGGGATTGCTTCCACAGGGTAACCCTGAAAGGCCACTTGATAAATCAACTCTGTTCAAAGCATGAGTACCGGTCAAACAATACGGGTTGGCGTTTAACTAAAGGTGCAGGTAAGGCCGGCGGTTTAAAACCAATGAATTGGTCACCATCGAAGGGTAAAACCTAAGTGTAATAATGACCAGTTGACCCATTAATGAACAAGTGCAGTTGATAAGACAAAAACTGAACGCGAGAGCATACTGGCGGCAAATATTGCCACTAAGGTTAAGGATGACAAGTAAGTTGACTAGGAGTGTCAGAGTATAGCGTCGTAGTTGCAAGGATTTCGGACTCTTGCAGCCTTAGGTAGAATGACCAAGGCATACATTAGGGATGAATTACAGTTTTGTCAGTGGATACAATTGATTGGATTTTCGGTTTAGGGCCCGATTAACTAAATCAGTATCAACACAGCTAGGATGGTTGGCAATTGCAATTGATTGATTAAGCAGGGTTTGTAGAACACAGATATGACAGTCGTTTTGTCGACTTTGGATACAGGGACTTTGGAAATTGCCAAAGAGGAATATTCCTTTTAGGCGTCAACCAATAGCATGGGAGATTTAGCTATGGCTTTATTTGTCAACACCAATGTATCGAGCTTAAATGCTCAAAGACAACTGAATAGTTCTGGCGGCGTATTAGATACTGCATTTCAAAGACTATCTTCAGGTTTACGTATCAATAGTGCCAAGGATGATGCAGCAGGGCTACTGATTTCAGACCGTTTGACTGGACAGATCAACGGCTTGACACAGGGTAACCGTAATGCAAATGACGGTATTTCATTGTCGCAAACCGCTGAGGGCGCGTTAGATGAAATGACCGGCATGTACCAACGTGTCAGAACCTTGGCGTCACAAGCAGCTAACGGTTCTAATACCGCTAGTGACCGTGCCGCACTGCAATTAGAATTGCGTGAGCTTGGTGAAGAGATTAACCGAATCTCGACTGATACAACGTTTGGTGGTACTAATCTGTTAGATGGTTCTTACTCCGCTGAATTCCAGGTCGGTGCAGACTCCGGTCAGGTTATTAGTATGACTATGACAGCAGTGTCTAGCTTTGATGGTACAGCTGTTAGCATGAACAGTTTTGCTGTTAGTGATGTCGCCGCAGTTGCATCAGAAATTGCAGGTACAGCAGCAGGCATAGCAGCAGCGTCATTTGCTAATGCATCTTCTTTGTCATTCACCTCGGTGGACAAAGCCCAGTCAATGTTGGCTGGTGTAGATGCCATGATTGGTACCATCGATGCAAAAAGAGCAGAGCTTGGTGCGGTACAAAATCGTTTTTCATCAACGATTCGAAACCAGACCAATGTAATAGAAAACCTATCAGCAGCTCGTTCACGTATTAAAGATGCTGATTTTGCCACAGAAACTGCTACCTTGACGAAAGCACAGATTCTGCAGCAAGCCAGCTCTACTATATTGTCACAAGCTAACCAACGTCCTCAATCAGCACTATCTCTATTAGGGTAGAAACATTTAGCTAATTGATGACAAAGACGCGACAGCCGTTGGATGAGAGCAGATAAACAACAGGAGGCCTTGTTTGTTTATCACTGTTATCCGGTTAGTTAGATGGGTTTATTCGGGTAAACCTATTTAACCACTGTCAATTTATTGTTCATTATCACTCTTCCTTATTCTTTCCCTTCCTTTATAAAGAGAAGGAGTAGAAGCAGGAGTTAGGACTAGAAGACTAAACGACAGAATTTTGACTATTTCACATCTATTGCTAGTTACAGTACTTGTACCATGAGATAGATGCATTAATCAGACCAACTTGATGTAAATAGCCATTATTTTAAAAAAAATTAAAAATAATTCAAAAACCTTTCCTTTCAGTGTTTATGCGCCTTTCAGCGTACTTAACCGTCAAAATACCACCTAGATTTTCGTGATCCTGATCATTTTCGCTAAAGTAAATTTCAATCCTGTCGATAAATATTTCAAGCAAGCATGATAAAACAAAATAAAAAACAGGCTGCTAGCCAATTCATCAAATCGTTGAAAAGGCTTGGAATTTTCCAAAGAGCTAATTGTCAGGAGAAAGAAAATGGGCTTATTTGTTAACACTAATGTATCAAGTTTAAACGCACAGCGTCAGTTATTGAAATCAGGCGACCAGTTAGACCAAGCATTCCAAAGATTGTCATCAGGTCTACGTATAAACAGTGCAAAAGACGACGCCGCTGGCTTGCAAATCACCGACCGATTGACTTCACAAATCCAAGGTTTGCAACAAGGTAACCGTAACGCAAACGATGGTATTTCACTGGCACAAACCGCTGAGGGTGCGCTAGACGAAATGACCACTATGTATCAACGTGTTAGAACCCTTGCAGCACAGGCTGCTAACGGTTCAAACACAATATCTGACCGAGCAGCATTGCAGTTAGAAATGCGCGAGTTAGGTGAAGAACTGAACCGAGTTGCAAGCGACACCACGTTTGGTGGTACTAACTTACTAAATGGTTCTTTTAACGCAGAATTCCAGGTTGGTGCAAACGCTAACCAAGTCATTAGTATGACAATGACAGGCGTAACCAGCTTTGACGGCTCAGTCGTCACTATGAATAGCTTTACTGTTAGTGATGTAGCCGCTGTAGCGTCTGATATCGCCGGCACAGTTGCAGGTATAGCAGCAGTCTCATTTGCTAACGCTTCATCATTGACCTTTACCTCAGTTGATAAAGCACAGTCTATCTTGGCCGGTGTTGATGCCATGATAGGTGTAATTGATGCAAAACGAGCTGAACTGGGTGCGATTCAAAACCGTTTCTCATCAACTATCAGAAACCAAACTAATATCGTAGAGAATCTTTCATCGGCAAGAAGTCGTATGAGAGATGCAGATTTTGCCACCGAGACGGCAAATTTGACCCGGGCTCAAATCTTACAACAAGCCAGTAGTACGATTTTGTCTCAGGCGAATCAACGTCCACAATCTGCTTTGTCATTGTTGCAAGGTTAATAGAAGCAAGGTTAATAGCATCACCATTAATCTTTAAAGGAAAATAGGCCAGGCAAGGCCCAGTAAATGAAAATGTTAGTTATTTAAATTTTAGTCAAGGCATCGCCATGCAAAACATGACAACACATCACAATGCTCAGGCAACCCGGGTCGAAGACCACGGCTTGCCAACGCCCCAAAGGGCAGGGCTACCTGTGAGAGTGTCATCTGCAAATAACGAGTCGGGCGAACT
>CALKGI010000053.1 GCA_938085045.1 uncultured Alteromonadaceae bacterium | reverse complement strand
AAATAAGCGGTCTTCGGCTTTTTTCAATTCGTGAATATCTTTGACTGTGCCGGTCATTCTTGAGGGTTTGTTATTGTTGTCGGTGTCGACAATTTTGCCCCGGTCGAGCACCCAAACCCAGCCATTATCGCTGGATTTTATTCGGTAGGTGGCCTCAAAGTGTTCTTGTACACCATCAAAATGTTCCTGCAATAGTTGGGTAACCCGCTTGAGATCGCTTGGGTGAATCGCTTCTTTATTGGGGGGGAAGTTGTTGTTGGCGTAACTTGCCAGACCATGACCATCATCGTTATTGGCTCGGTGTAACAGTCCCTTGTTGATGTCCCAATCCCAAATCTCGTCACCGCTGCCCCAAAGTGACAATCTTAGTCGTTCTTCGCTGGTTTTGAGTTTGGATTGAGAATGGCGCAATCTTATCATGATCACAAGGGCCAGACCCAGCAACAAGGTGGTGCCAAGCAACCACAGGGTAAAACCGTCGAGGTCTGATAACAACACAGGATTTTATGACTCTAATTGAAGTTAGCCTCTTTATATAACAAAGCTGATCCCGTTGTCAAAACTATTGTGACACTAGGCAGAGGAACATTCGTCTGCCCGAAAGTTATTGCGTACAATGCCCCAAGTATCAGCCATTTAGTGGTGTTAAAGCTTTGGCTAGCTGGTTGAGTTCAATCACTTTAATAGGGGCTTCGATGGTACTTTCACTTGTGGTCATAACGGTGAGTTTGGCATCTGAACTTTGCAGTAACGTCATTTTAGCGAATTCGTGAAGGTCATTAGGCGTCAATGACATGATTTGCTCTGCCACCAAATCGCGTTCACTAAATAGTGGGTCTTTATTGCCGATGCTAAACCAAAAACGTTGGCTACGCACCCGTAGATTACTATCTTTTTCAATCACTTGAGTGATTAAACCATGTTGAATTTTTCGCCATTGTTGGGGCGGAATTTCGAGCAGTTCTTGAATGAAGTTATTTAAAAAGTGGGTTATCTCGCGGTATAACGCCGGGCTTTCGTTGTCGGGTGATTGTATATATAAGGCGATACCCGGAAACCTATTTAGTGGAACGAAACCTGTGCCAACCAGATAACCCAACTGTTTTTCTGTTCTAAGTTCATTAAAAAATTCAGGACCAATGACATGATTCAATAAAATAAACAATGCAGAGGTTTTAGGTGCTTTGTTGTTGGCCTGATAATACATCACAATAGCATTATCATAATGTTGCAGCGGCTTTTCTATGGCTAGGTTGTGATGGCCTTGCAACGATAATATCGGCCTGATAGTTTCTGTGTGGGGTTGGGCTTTAGCAAAGATGATTTCTTTGACACGGGTAGTCAATTCAAGCGCTTGAGCTTTGGTCCAGTTGCCATAGGCAAACGCATCGACGTGAACTTGAGTAAATAGCTGTTCTGTGATCGATAAAAACTGCTCAAAACTGACGTCTTTTAATCCTAAGGCCATTTGTTCCATGGTGGGGTTATTAGGCTGCAATGTTGAGGTTAATGTTGAAAACAACTGTGATACAGGTTTGCTTTTGGCACTGTTGAGCCAGTGGGTATGAAGTTGGTTTTTCAGCTCTTCAAAGCGTTCTTGGCAAAACTTCAACGTTTTTAACGACTTCAGTAACTTTTCAATCAACAGCGGCTGATTGGTGCTGATACCCGAGGTATGAATGGTCAAGCCACCCTGATGGACATAAACATGGTAACTCAAACCTGCAAGCTCTGCGCTGTAATGGGCTTCGAGCACTTCATCTAGAAATAGTTCGGTGAATAACCGGGTAATGGCAATGTTTTGAATATTGGCAGTCGATACCGGACAATCAATGGCAATGTAGGCGTGTCCTTTGGGGACGTTAAACATCTCGTCTTGTTTGAACCAAAAGGTATAACCTTCATCTTTGCTGATAATTTGCGGAATGTCGCTCACTTCACCTTCAACCAGTGGTTCTATTTTTACTTCGTTTTGCAGGTAAGGGTTTTCTACTGGCATGCTCAAAGTTGGGTTATTGCTGGTGGCCGAACTCCAATGATTGATGCGTTGTGGGTCTATTTTTTTGAAGCTGTAAGGGGTGTGATACCACTGGGCTTCTCGATTGGTTTCTACGTCAGGATGAATGTGAACGATGCGCAAGTTAGTGGCACTTAAATACTGACAAATTTCGTCAAATTCACTTTGATTAAAATGATCCATGATGTAATCACCATAGACATAATGATCTTGATCATAGTGGAACATATTAACTGAAAGATGGCTGACCTGATTGATGGGCTTGGTTTTCTCTTGATAATTAAAAGCCAATTGCATCAGTTTCTTTTTGTCGGCAAACAGCGCTTCATTGCTACCATTTTCTTTTAGTAAGGCGATGTATTCGAACAACACTGTGATTATTTCGTCACAATGTTCTAAGCCTTTGTTGGTTAAATCAAAGCTGACATTAAAATCTTTAAAGTTACTGCCTGCAATGCCGCGTCCGGCACTGAGATTATTACACCAGCCTTTTTGTTTGAGTAAAGATAAAATCGACCCCTCACCTTCGTAACCAATAAGGTGGGCAATGTAATTGATGGTTTTGTTTTTGTAATACTTGTCGGTGCAGGGCATTGAAAAGCTGGCAATTACTTTTTGTGAATGTTTGTGAGGTTCGATAAAAATTTCGATGTCTTTGTGTTCTTCAAGGTACATGGGCACTTGAACTTCACGCTCTTTACCTGGGTGGTCAGATAATTTACTGAACAGCTTTCTCACTAGCGCTTCTTGCTCATCTAGTGACTGCGTGCTGATGACCACCAAACTCATATGATGCGGAACATAATAGGTATCGTGAAAATTAACCAGCTCTTGTCGAATCGAAATACCATCGCGGTCGGCGAGGGTGTCTACATTACCGACTGAAAACTTGCTGAACGGGTGTGCCGGGTTGATGGTTTCTTTATGGACTTGATAAATTCGGTGTGAATCTTCTTTGAGCTTTAATTTGTATTCGGCTTCGATGGCATTGCGTTCTTTTTCTATATATTCTTCGGCCAGTAATGGTTCTGCAAAGAAGTGGCTAAAGCGGGTGAGGGCTTCATCGATAAACTCGTTGTTGATATCAAAAAAGTAGCTAGTAAATTCGGTGCCTGTCCAAGCATTATTTGAGCCGCCATGACCTGAAATGAATTGGTGATATGAACTGGGATCTGGGTCGGTTTTTGTGCCGAGAAACACCATATGTTCAACAAAATGTGCCATGCCCTGACGCTCTGATGGGTCATCAAAATGGCCGCAATTTACCGTAAGTGAGGCGGCTGATTTCTCAGAATTTTCATCAAAAATAACAATAACACGCAAGCCATTGTCCAATGTAAATGATTGATACTGCTTGCAATCGTTAGGGCTGATGATCAAAATGACGTACTCCTGTTGTACAACAACTCAAAAAGAAATCGAAAAATATAACTGTGTTAGGGTTATACCCTAATAGCAAATTAATATAAACTAGTAAGTGCTCATCCCGAAGGGGTTTTGATGGGCACTTGCTACGTGATACACGGATGTGTCACCATTTCAACATTTTTGAAATGTAAGCGAAGTTCCACTTGCTTGAACGTAGCGGTTTTCTGAGGCCTTACATGGATGTAATGCCTCAGACGATAAACAGATAATTCAACTTTGTTATTAATATAGCTGACTAACTGGAATTAGGTAGGGAAGATGATCATTAACCTTTATATCATGCGCCATGGCGACGCACAGCCTTACGCCAGTTCAGACAAGATGCGCGAACTGACGCCAAGAGGCATTGCAGAGGTGCAAAAAAATGGCATGTGGTTAAAGCAGCAAGTCGATGGATTTGATTTGGTATTGGTCAGCCCTTATATACGTGCACAGCAAACCTGCAAACTTATTTGTGACCTAATTGGCACGCCCAATAAACTCGAAACTATCGATGATTTGGTGCCAGAAGGCTCACCAGAAAACGTACATGATTACATCGATGCAGCTATTGAATTAGAACAACCAAAGAACATCCTATTGGTTTCTCATATGCCACTGGTCAGTTATTTGGTTGAAGAGTTGTCGATTGAACGTATCTCACCGATTTTCCCCACCGCTGGGATTGCTTATATAGAGTATGATGTTAAGCAGATGAAAGGACACTTTGAGTCTGTTAAAGCGCCTTAAAGGGCGATTTAACATCAAGGTCAAAAGATCTAAAACAAAGGCTGGTTAGTGATTTTTGCTTTTAATTTTGCCTTTTCATTTATTTTTTTCTCTGTGAACCTCGGCGTCCCTGTGCCTCCGTGTGAAGCTCTTGATCTTACTGGCAGTCATCGCTCAGGCAATTCAACCAAGATAAGCAAAGCTCCTCGGCCGCCAAATTCTTTGGGCGCCTGATGAAAAGCCGTAACAAAGGGGTGTTGCACTAAATAATGTGGCACTTTTTTCTTCAATATATGCTCACCAAGGCCATGCACTATGTTGGCGCATTGAATGTGGCGTTTGCGGCATTCGTCTATTAATCCGGCAAGCTCCACTTTAGCATTTTCTTTGCTATAACCGTGCAAGTCTAAAATTAAATCGGGTTCAAAATCACCTCGGCGTAGCTGTTTGGCCAAAAACGAACTTTCACCTTCGCGTACATAACTTAGCGGGCCTTCTTTGGGCAAGTCAGGTTCAAATTCATCAGAGAAATAGAAACTGGCTTGACGTTGCTGACGTTGTTTGGCCTTTTCTTGGGCTTTTGGCTTGCTCAGTGGGGGTGTAGGGTGTATTTTGTCTTGTTTTATTCGATGAGTGACCCCATCTGCATTATTCAAGGCATCTTTGAACAGAGATAAATCTGATTCACTGGGCTGGCGGTCTTTATTCATGGTTCGCTTTTATAGATTAATGTCGACGAATGTTGACTGAGTTATAATGAGCAGATCATATCAATAAAACACAAACAAGCGCAACAAAGGAACGTACATTGGAACAAAATCAAATCGATGAAGCCGTGAACGAATTGCAGACTATTGGTGATTTTATTCGCTGGTCGGTCAGCCGGTTTAACCAAAGTGAAGTTTATTTTGGTCATGGCACCGACAACCCCTGGGATGAATCGGTGGCGCTGGTCATGTTTGCTTTGAGTTTGCCGCTGGATATTGGCGGACAAGTCAAAGATGCGCGCTTAACAACGTCTGAGAAAAAAGTTATTGTCGAATTGGTTCAACGCCGTATCGAAGAGCGTATTCCCGCTGCTTATATAACCAATCAAGGTTGGTTCAATGGTTTGCCTTTTTATGTCGACGAGCGAGTGTTGGTGCCACGCTCACCGATTGCTGAACTCATCAGTGCAGAATTTCAACCATGGTTAGGCGATAAAACTGTACACCGAGTGCTAGATATGTGCACTGGCTCTGGTTGTATCGCTATAGCTTGCGCCTATTTATTTCCAGATGCCGAAGTAGATGCGGTGGATATCTCGATTGACGCACTGGCGGTCGCCGAAATTAATGTGCAAGAGCATGATTTGAGCGAACAGGTATTTCCAATGCAATCAGACTTGTTTGATAACCTGCAAGGGCAAAAATACGATCTTATCGTTAGTAACCCGCCTTATGTTGATGCTGAAGATTTATCGTGTATGCCCCAAGAATACACCCACGAACCTGCTATTGGTTTGGCTTCAGGTCCAGATGGATTAGAGTTGACCCGGCAAATGTTGGCACAAGCCGCAGATTTGCTAAATGATGACGGCTTATTGGTCGTTGAGGTCGGTAACAGCGAATTACAGTTGAATCAGCAATTTGAACAAGTGCCATTCGAATGGCCTGAGTTTGCTCACGGGGGTCATGGCGTGTTTATCTTGACCAAAGCACAGTTAGTAGAACATAAGGGGGTATTAAGTGTCAGGTAATAGTTTTGGTAAATTGTTCACAGTGACCACATTTGGTGAGAGTCACGGTATTGCGTTAGGCGGTATTGTTGATGGCTGCCCGCCGAATCTTGAATTGTGCGAAGCCGATCTTCAAATTGACTTAGATAGACGCAAACCAGGCACCTCACGGTTTACCACCGCAAGACGAGAAGCCGATGAGGTTAAAATTCTCTCTGGTGTGTTTGAAGGTAAAACCACTGGCACCTCGATTGGTCTGTCGATTCAAAACACCGACCAGCGCTCACAAGATTATTCAAACATTCAAGAAACCTTCCGCCCGGGTCATGCCGATTATTCTTATCAACAAAAATACGGCCATCGTGATTACCGTGGTGGTGGCCGAGCCTCTGCCCGCGAAACAGCAATAAGAGTAGCAGCTGGTGCTATTGCTAAAAAATTTCTAAAGGCCAAATTTGGTATAGAGGTATTTGGTTATTTGTCGCAACTGGGTCCAATTAAGGCCGAAGCGTTTGACCGTGACCAAATAGAATGCAATCCGTTTTTCTGCCCTGATGAATCAAAAATTGAAGAAATGGCTGATTACATGAAAGCGCTCAAAAAAGAGGGCGACTCAGTCGGCGCAAAAGTTTCAGTTGTGGCCACTAAAGTGCCCGTCGGATTGGGCGAACCGATATTCGACCGACTTGATGCAGAATTGGCTCACGCGTTGATGAGCATAAATGCGGTTAAAGGCATTGAAATTGGCGCCGGTTTTGACAGTGTGGCCCAAAAGGGCACTGAGCACCGTGATGAAATGACGCCCGAAGGTTTTAAGTCAAACCATGCTGGTGGCATTTTGGGTGGTATTTCAACCGGACAAGACATTGTTGCTCATATTGCAATGAAACCCACATCAAGTATTTCGACTCCGGGTCAATCGATTAATGTGCACGGTGACCCGATTGAAGTGGTGACCAAAGGCAGGCACGATCCTTGTGTCGGAATTAGAGCGGTGCCAATTGCTGAGGCAATGATGGCCATCACTTTAATGGATCATTATCTGCGTCATCGGGCGCAAAATGCTGACGTTGTTCAGATAACGCCAGTCATCCCGGGCAGCATTGAGTGATAGTTAATCACTATTAATACGAAAGGTGAGCAATCAGCGTTTTATATTGCTTTGTGAGTAGCCAGCCTAGGCAGATTTTTAAAAGGCTGTTATAATGCTTAGTTCACCATATTATCTTAATAACTTGTGGGTAAAGAGAAGTTCTTTATGGATCAAAATCCTCAGTCTCAGTTAAAAATTTTAATCGCCAAGGGTAAAGAAAAAGGTTTCTTAACCTTTGCAGAGGTGAACGATCACCTCCCTCAGGAAATTGTAGATTCAGATCAAGTTGAAGATATTATCGGCATGATCAACGACATGGGTATCAAGGTGTTCGAATCAGCCCCAGATACCGATGATTTGATGATGCAAGAAACCACCACAGATGAAGACGCAGCCGAAGAAGCAGCGCAGGCGTTAGCCAGTGTTGACAAAGAAATTGGCCGTACCACCGATCCGGTGCGTATGTACATGCGTGAAATGGGCACTGTTGAATTGCTGACCCGTGAAGGCGAGATTGTAATCGCCAGACGGATTGAAGAAGGCATCAACCGCGTAGTTCATTGTGTTGCAGAATATCCTGGTACCATAGTCAATATCCTTGATCAGTGGGACAAGTTCGAAGCCGAAGAAATTCGTCTGACCGACATCATCAGCGGTTTTGCTAGTGATCAAGTCGAAGCTGACTTGGCACCAACGGCCACGCATGTTGGTTCAGAAGTGCCAAAAGAAGAATTGGATAGTGAAGACGACGATGAAGATGAGGAAGAGGAAGATACTGGTCCTGATCCTGAGTTA
>CALKGI010000052.1 GCA_938085045.1 uncultured Alteromonadaceae bacterium | reverse complement strand
GTCATACCATTGTTTGTGGCGACTCACATACCTCAACCCACGGTGCTTTTGGTGCATTGGCATTTGGTATTGGTACCTCTGAGGTTGAGCACGTACTGGCAACTCAAACTTTGCAACAGAAAAAAGCCAAAACCCTGAAGATTGAAGTCAATGGACAGGTTAGCGCTGCCGTTACAGCTAAAGACATTGCCTTGGCAGTGATTGGCAAAATAGGCACCGCTGGTGGTACGGGTTATGTTGCAGAGTTTTGTGGCTCGGCCATTCGTCAATTGTCGATGGAAGCTCGCATGACGCTGTGTAACATGAGCATCGAAATGGGCGCCAAAGCTGGCATTGTAGCCCCAGACCAAACGACTTTTGATTATATAAAAGGTCGTGAATACGCGCCAAAAGGCGACGACTTTGAAGCCGCTAAGCAACACTGGCAAAGCTTTTACACCGATGATGACGCCGTGTTTGATTTGACAGTTACCATGGATGCGGCAGACATTTTGCCACAAGTCACTTGGGGCACTAGCCCTGAACAAGTATTGTCGGTTGACTCTATCGTGCCAGACCCAGAGTTAGAACCAAACCTCATTAAAGCCGATGCCATTCGCAAAGCCATAAAATACATGGGATTGAGCGTTGGGCAAAAACTGACAGACATAAAAGTCGACACGGTTTTCATCGGTTCGTGCACCAACAGCCGAATTGAAGATTTACGTAGTGCTGCGGCACAGGTCGGCGAGCAGAAAATTAGCGAAGGCATTAGAGCTTTGGTAGTGCCGGGTTCAGTTAAAGTGCGTGACCAAGCCATTAAAGAAGGCTTAGACGTGACCTTTAAAAATGCCGGTTTTGAATGGCGTGAGCCGGGTTGTTCAATGTGTTTGGCCATGAACGATGACCGCATCGTTGAAGGCGAGCGCTGTGCATCAACTAGCAACCGTAATTTTGAAGGGCGTCAGGGTAAAGGCGGTAGAACGCATTTAGTTAGCCCCGCGATGGCCGCATTGGCTGCTATTCACGGTCACTTTTACGATATTCGACAAGGAGTTCAGTCATGAGCGTATTTCATCAAGGTAAAGTCGCGCCGTTAGATATTAACAATGTCGATACCGACCAAATCATTCCAAAGCAGTTTTTGACCTCGGTCAGTCGTGAAGGGTTCGCTGAGGCGTTGTTTTACGACTGGCGTTATATCAGTGATGACCAACCAAACCCTGATTTTGTATTGAATGAAGCGCGTTATCAAGGTGCTAGTGTATTGCTGACCCGCGAAAACTTCGGTTGTGGTTCAAGCCGCGAACATGCACCTTGGGCGTTGCAACAGTATGGGTTTGAGGTGATTATCGCCAGCAGCTTTGCCGATATCTTTTTCAATAACTGCATCAACAACCAAATGTTGCCTGTTAAACTGAGTGAAGCACAAATTGAAGTTTTGTTTACTCAAGCCACCCAAAGTGAAGCAATTGAAATAACTGTTGATTTGCAAAACCAACAGGTAAAGGCTGGGGATAAAGTGGTTGAGTTTGATATCGACCCATCGGTTAAGCAACGCTTGTTAAGTGGCTTAGATTTCATCGGCATCAGCGAAGCCTATATGAGTCAAATCGAAGCTTTTGAACAAAGCGAAGGACGTGAACAAGCTTGGCGTTAGTTTGAAGGGGGCGGCGCCATGTCGCCCTCACACCATTTTGCCACTTTACGTTTATAATCAATAAAAACGACCAATCAAGAAACCCCAAATATGACCTCAGACACCACAGACTATCAAGCCGTTTTTGATGAACTGGTCGATACAGCCCAATTGATAGATGACTTGGGCGAAGTCGCTTCATACATACCCGAGTTACAATGCATTGACTCTGATAAATTTGGTATTCACTTAACCACAGTCGACAACCGTAATTTTGGTGTGGGTGATTCAAACGAAAAATTCTCAATTCAAAGTATTTCCAAAGTTTTGTCATTGGTTTTGGCCATTAAACTGGTGGGCGGAAAACTGTGGAAGCGGGTAGGGGTTGAACCATCAGGTACTCCATTTAACTCACTGGTACAGCTTGAACTCGAAAAAGGCATTCCCCGCAATCCATTTATCAATGCCGGTGCCATTGTGGTGTGTGATGTATTGGTCAGTTTGCTTGATAACCCAAAACAACAACTTATCGAATTTGTGCGTGAAATCACCGACGACCAAACCATTGATTACAATGTCTCGGTCGCAGAATCTGAAAGAAAAACCAGTTACACTAACATCGCACATATCAACTTAATGAAAGCCCACGGCAATATTAACAACGATATAGACACCGTTTTAGATTTATATTTTCACCTATGCTCCATCGAAATGAACTGTAGTGAACTGGCACAAACTTTCTTGTTTTTGGCTTCACAAGGGGTTAACCCACAAACAGGTAGGCAAGTGCTCACTATCAGTGCATCAAAGAGAATTAATGCCATCATGCAAACTTGTGGTTTTTATGACGAAGCCGGAGAATTCTCATTTAAAGTCGGGTTACCCGGTAAAAGTGGCGTAGGTGGTGGTATTATTGCAGTACGCCCCGGCAAATATTGCATCGCGGTGTGGAGCCCAAAACTCAATGCTAAAGGGAACTCTTACAAGGGCATGAAAATACTCGAACATTTCACTACTCGGACACAGTGCTCAATCTTCTGAAACCTCTTTGGGTTTTTCCTACGCAGCCCTCTTGATAAGGAAACTTCTTGGAATATCTAGTCGTACTAATTGCCGCATTGTTTCATGCCATCTGGAACAGCATGATAAAAAGCAGCAGCGAGAAGCTGCTGACGCTAGGTTATATCCGCTTTGTTGGGTTAGTCTATGGTTTGATTGTGATATTCACGCAACCTGCGATTGATTTGGCCGCAGTGCCTTATTTGCTCGTTGCAACAACCATTCATTTTGCTTATTTCTATTGCCTGCTAAACGCCTATAAATTTGGTGATTTTTCGCAGGTTTATCCTATTTCTCGTGGTTTGGCCCCGCTGGTGGTGTTGTCGCTTGGCGCATTTGTTGCTGGCGAATATCTCAATAACTGGCAGTTGCTGGGCACATTGTTGATTTGTGCAGGCGTATTGTCACTCGCTTTTGATGGCAACAAAAAACACCAAGCAAAACCGCTATTGTTTGCCATAGGCACTGGCCTGTGTATTGCTGGCTACACCTTTGTCAGTGGTTTAGGCGTTAGGGTTGCGGGTAACTTTTTGGTCTACTCCGGTTGGCTCGAAACGCTAACGGGTATCGCGATGGTGACTTTTATCGCCTTCAAAAAACCGGGGGAAATCATTCCCTACAGTAAATCTAATTATAAAGGCGCCTTAACCGCAGGTGTTTTGTCTATCTCGGCTTATGTTGCTGCCTTGTGGGCTATGTCGAGGGTGCCCATGGCACCAGTTGCAGCAGTGCGCGAAACCAGCATTATTTTCGCGGCAATTATCGGTGCTTTGGTAATGAAAGAAGGGTTTGCACGCAAGCGGATTATCGCCTCTGTGCTGGTCACCGTTGGTGTTGTGTTACTGGGCGCTTTTGGCGCTTAACACTGGCATTAATTAACAAAAGCGGTGATCACCGACACCGCCACATCCGGCGCCCGATAGATTCGTTTGGTGATTGACTTAAATCCTTGCTCGTTTAGCGTTGCCATTATCACCTCGGTAGATTTAAAAGCCTCCAAATGGGCAGCTTGCTTAGCGTCATCACATTTAGGTTTTTGATATTCTGGTAATTCATCCCAAAGCTCATCAATAAGCACCAAGCGGCCTTTTGCCTTGAGTACTGTGCGTACTTGATTTAATCCTTCGATAACATCAGACCAATGGTGCAAACTATTTACGGCTAGCACAACATCAACTATGTGATTCTCAATCGGGAGCGCTTCAGCACCGCTTTGATGAAATTCAATCTCAACGTTACTTTCAACTGTTTTTTTCTGTGCCAATTCAATCATCTTAGCGGTTGGGTCGACGCCAATCACCTTGCCTGATGTAAGCGCATCTGCCACAGCGTGTACCACCGTGCCGCTACCACAGCCGATATCTAAAACAACCGAAGATGCATCCAATTCACTGAGTTCTACCACTTTATGATGCATTGGGTGGTCGCCCCATAAATCATCATAAGATTGTGCCATTTCATCAGTCCACAGGCTGTTACATTGGTTTTGTTGCTTCGTCATTGCGTATACCTTATTAAATTAGTTAGACAACCTAACTATAAAGTTAAAATGGTTAGGTTGTCAAACTATATTTTGTTTACGACAGTTGACTTTGTCCTTCAAGACTATACTCTGATGGCATTAAAACCATGAATTAAGCCATAAAATGAACCTTGAAAAATCGTTGGTAGCTTTGCAAAGAATGGCTGCCCGAGCATGGGCAGAGCAAGACTTTGATGATAAAGAAAGCCGTTTGAGTCAAAACGAATTTGACTATTTAATGTGTATTTACATTGCACAAAGCACCGAGCCAGACCCAGCTGCAACAGAGCATGATGACAGCACCCATTTGTCGGCATTAGCCAAAGACATGCAAGTGAAAAAATCGTCGGCCAGCTTAATGCTCAACAAACTTGAAAAAAGAGGCCTAGTAGAGCGGGTGACTTGCCGCTATGACGCTCGGGCGCAGCATGTTTTGCTGACAACCAAAGGAGAAGGGTTATTTTTGTCCTGCCAACAGCAGGTTTACACGCAAATGAGTGATTCGATTAAAAGCAAGTTAGATTCACAAGAGTATGCCCAACTAGAAGCGTTGCTTGAAAAGGTTTGTGGTAACGTAAACTGTCAATAATGACTTCTTTTGGCATTTTTCACCGCTAACAAGGGCTTCATATGGAATTCACTTTTCTTGGCACCTCATCGGGCACGCCGACCAAACGCAGAAACGTCTCGGGCTTGGCTTTACACGCTAAAATGTCAAAACACTGGTATATGATTGACTGCGGTGAGGCCACACAACACCAATTGCTGAGTACTAAATATTCAGTGAGTAACCTAAAAGCTATATTTATCACTCATATACATGGTGATCATTGTTATGGTTTACCGGGCATACTGGCCAGTGCATCTATGGCGGGTAGGGAAGCACCACTGACCATCGTGGCCCCACAAGGTGTAATCGATATGATTAAAGCTGTGCGTGAAACCACGCAATTGTGGCTCGATTATGAATTGATTTATATTGCTGTTGAATTACAAACCCAGCCATTGTGCTTTGATGACTTTACTGTCGAACCAGTTGAGCTTTCACACCGGGTACCCTGTTTTGGTTATAATTTTGTCGAAAGTAATGTAGAGCAGCGATTGGATCAGCAAAAGCTAAAAGCCTGTGGTATTAAACGCGGCCCGCATTGGGGGCTACTACAGAGGGGCAAAGATGTCATAACCGGCGAAGGCCAAACCTTGCTGGCCAATGATTTTTTACAGACTCCTCGACCACCAAGAGCGATTTTTGTGGCAGGTGATAACGACACGCCATCATTACTTAATACAGCATCAGTTAAACCCGATGTGGTGATCCACGAAGCCACTTACACCGAAGATATTGCTCAAAAGGTCGGTAAAGGCCCACAACACAGTTATGCCCGAATCGTCGCCGAATATGCTCAAGATGCTGGGATCAAACATCTTATATTAACCCATTTTAGTGCTCGATACGGATATGATATTAACCAGTCACCCTCAATATTAGATATCGAAAATGAAGCTAAAAAGCATTATAAGGGGAACTCATTTCTTGCAAATGATTTTGACAGTTTTGAATTAAATAAAAAGGGAGTGTTGTTTTTGAATAGCAGTCATTAAGTTGTTCATTGGCCGAACTTAATGCGTTGATAATAAAGTAAAATATAGTTTTATTTTTTGATTTGTCAATTTCTTCAATGTGATGTAAATCATCTGTTTTGATTGTTTTTTGTCTGTTTTACCCTAAACGATACCTTGCACTTTCAAAGTCGGCCTTTTAAACTACATGGTATGAAACGACAAACTCAAGACCTAATTGAGGAATATCTCAGCTATTTTCCTTGTGTTGTACTGATTGGTGCAAGGCAAACGGGCAAGAGTACCCTACTGAAAATGTTGTCAAAAGACAGAGAGATCTTTGACCTTGAGTCTCAAGCTGATTTTAGGCCAATTGCGGATGATCCCGATTTATTTTTGCGTCTTCATGACAAACCCATCGCTATTGATGAAGCGCAATTGTTGCCAGAATTATTTCCGGCACTTAGAGTGGCTATTGATCAAGACCGCACAAATTATGGTAAATATCTACTGACTGGTTCTAGTTCACCTGCTTTACTCAGTTCGATTTCAGAATCCTTGGCGGGTCGTGTTGGTATCATCGAAATATCTCCATTTAGCCTGTCAGAAACACAACAGGTTGGTGTTAGCAATTTGTCGAGGATATTCGATTCACAATGCACTATTGAAGACATACTGCCAATGCAAGCATCATCGTTATTGACAAATGAGATCGCCAAATATTGGGTTCAAGGTGGTTACCCAGAGCCTTGGATCCGAGACCGAATTCGGTTTTGGCAAGTTTGGACTGAACAATATCTGCAAACCTATATTGAGCGAGACATTGCACGTTTATTTCCTAATCTTAATGCAGTGAGGTTTCGTCGTTTTATAGAACTATTGGCTGGTTACTCTGGCGCCATCATTAACTATTCTAATATCGCGCAAATTCTCGATGTTTCACAACCCACTGTAAAAGATTATATCAGAATCGCCGAAGGCACCTTTATTTGGCGAAATTTACCTGCTTACACTAAAAATGTGAAAAAACGTGTGTCGAAACACCCCAGAGGGTATCTGCGTGATAGTGGCCTTTTGCACCATATATTACGGGTTACGTTCCAAAAACAACTATTGTCTCATCCTCAAATGGGCGCAAGTTGGGAGGGTGTGGTTATTGAAGAAATACTCAGAGGCCTTAATGCTAAGGGTATTCAATATACAGCCTATTATTATCGAACCTCCGGTGGTGCCGAAGTCGATTTAATACTTGAAGGGTCTTTTGGTCTCATCCCAGTAGAAATTAAACATACCCAAAGTGTTAATTCGCGTCACTTACGTCCAATCAGAGATTTTGTTAATGAGTTCGATTGTCCGTTCGGACTAGTTGTGAATAATGATGAAAAAGTCCGTCGATATGATGAAAAGTTAATTGGCATGCCGCTGTCTGTTTTGGTCAGCGAATTTAGTAACCTTATAAATTAAAGGGCCACCGATGTATTATTTTGCCTATGGATCTAACATGTCACAACAGCGCATTCAAAGCCGCTGCCCCAGTGCTCGATTAATGGGGATGTTTCACCTTAAAGGTTATTTGTTGAGCTTTAACAAAGCCGGTAAAGATGGTTCAGGCAAAGGTAATGTCATTGCAACTGAAAATGATAAAGATTGGGTGTACGGCGTTGTTTTTGACATCAATAGCCAAGAAATTGCCTATCTGGACAAGGCCGAAGGGCTAGGCGTTGATTACGACAAACGCTTAATTGGTGTTCACGACAAAAATGAAAACACCATCGACGCCTTAATTTACACCGCATTATTAACCCACGACAACTCGAAACCCTACCACTGGTACAAAACCCACCTGCTCACAGGCGCCATAGAAGCTAATTTACCAGCCAAGTACATTCAAGCCATTCGTAATACCGAATCAATCACCGACCCAAACAAGCAACGTACCAGTCACGAATTAGCGATTTACCGTTGATTCTGTTTGTCATTTCCAATCTTCAAAAATATTCTTACTGATCAGACCAATAACCTAACTGCTTCATTTTACAGGGGTTCATGACCTGAACCTTGTAACATTTCATTATCATATTATATATAATTGCTTATTTTTGAATACAATATATTGTTTATTGTGTGCAAAGTGTTATATTTGAATTCAACAGGGAGCGTAAAGGTCGCAAAGGACACATCTACATAAAAATACAATTATAAGTATTCATACAAGCGAGAAGAGCAATATGTCTAAGAAGTTCAAATTACTATCTACCGCCGCATTGGTGACAGCCATTGCACATTCTTCTTTGGCCAGCGCCAAAGGAAAACCCACCGTCGACACCATTTTACCAACAGAGCATGTTTGTAGTTCAACGCTGTTTTTCCGTGCTCAAGATATGACACATGAACAACTTGTTGATTCATGTAACAAGGTTGGTGCTGAAGAAAGCTATTTCCACAGCAGGCTTGAAACCAACGGTTTGCCGGTCGATAACGACGTGAACGAAGATTTACGTATGGTAATTTTTGACGATTACACCAATTACAACCGTTATGGCGGCCGTTTGTTTGGCATCAACACGAACAATGGCGGTATGTATATTGAAGGCAACGAAACTGATCCAAACAATCAGGCATCATTTTATGCTCACGAAGCCGACTGGTTACGCCCTGAATTTGTTATCTGGAACCTCAAACACGAATACGTTCATTATCTTGATGGTCGCTTTGACCTCAAAGGCACCTTCGCTGATTATCCAACCAATACAGTTTGGTGGTCTGAAGGCGTAGCCGAGTACATCTCAAAAGAAGATGTAAATGCAGACGCTATTGCACTGATCAACGCCAATGGTGGTAACCGCACTCTGGCGCAGGTTTTTGCAACAACTTACAATAACACCGCAGAAGAAATTTATGACTGGGGTTACATCGGTAACCGCTTCATGTTCGAAAACCACATGCAAGACATTCGTGACCTTCGAGCTGCCACCCGTCAGGGCGATTGGGCAACTTACCAGTCACTGCTTAGTAGCTGGGGTTCTAGCTATGAGCAAGAATGGCAAGACTTTCTAGTCACATTGGCTGGCGGCACAGGTGGCGGCGGTGGTGGTACTGGCGGCGGCACAGCGACATTGCTTAACGAAGTGGTTAGCGGCGCATCAGGCAGTTGGACAGACTTTTCAGCCACGGCAGATTCTGCCGGTTCATTAGAGATTGTCACATCTGGTGGTACAGGTGATGCTGACTTATACGTTAAAAATGGCTCGCAAGCTAGCACCAGTAACTGGGATTGCCGCCCATACGCTAACGGAAACAGCGAAAGTTGTACTGTTAACGTGGCAGCGGGAGACAATGTTTCAATTGGTTTAAATGCCTATAATGCTTTTGATAACCTGTCGTTGACAGCCACATTAACCAGCAACTAAATCGCTGATTTTATGGTAGGCGGGTGTATGCACCCCGCCTTTTTATTTGAACAATAAGGCGCGCTAAAATGAAACTTTCACTTATCTTGATTAGCTTATTGGCCACCAATGTTATGGCGTCAACAACCGACTTAGCTCAGGTTGGCACCACGGTCGAAAACGTGAATGAATTGCTGATACAAACCGTTGCCCAAAAAACTCAATCATCGGGATTAACAGCGCCTAAAATTACCACCAGTTACCTGTTGGGTCAGGGTTTAACCATTGCCGTATCACCTATTAAATTCACCGGCAAAAATAACCCAGTGGTTGAAGCTGTAACTGACGAACAGTCTCAACAAGAAAATCAGCAGGCGATAAACACCAAAAACGCAGTATATTGGAAAAAAGCCAAAGAATTGTCTCATACTGCCCATCATCTGCGCGAGCAAGGTAAGTCGCTGCGAAAGTCTATTGCTCAAGCAAAATCTCAAGACAAAGCTTCGTTGAATCAGAAGCTCGATGAAGTCAGAGGCCGCGAAAAAGTGCTCGCTAGGCAACGTAAAGCACATGCCGCAGTGCAACCGCAGAGCAAACAAGCCAATATCGGCCAATCACAAGAAGCCTCTTCGACACAACTGGCGAAGGTTTCATACCGCAAACTGTTTTATCAAGAGCTGGTAAAAAGTGTTGCCCAAACTTTATGTCGTCAAGCCAAAGTACTTTCAGCCATAGATGATGAAGAGAAGATTTCAGTTATTTACCAACAAGGTGGCGATAAACAGCAAAAAAGCTTTAACGTTAAAGGCTGGATTGTTGACAAATCATTGCTTGCCCAATGTGGTAAAGGTGAGATTAATCAGCAACATTTAGCCAAACAAGTCACTGAATATCAGTATTAGAGCAAGGGGTTTTTACCACCGAGGGCGCATAAACCTATCAATGGGCGTTGCAAAAGTTCAAAATTGCCTACGTAGGGTGCGCACTGCGCACGCGTAACCTACAGGTCTTGCTGCGCAGGTAAGGGCGTGCGCTAGGCTGTAGATTTAATCTAAAAAGGGCAATCACAGGGGATTGCCCCTACGATTGCCAAGCCGATTAAATTTACCCCCGGTACAGTGCGCACCCTACGCAATTGAAACAGACTTTCGAAAAATCCTTATATAGATTTTTCGCTATAACATTGAACCATTAATGTGGTGTGTGTTTCTCAGCCAAACTAATCCAAAAGCACGATTTACTCAAACCTGCACAAATAAGTGATTTTGACCGCTATATTGTGCTGATCACTTAGTGTTATAATCCTCGGTCAAACAAAATGCGGTCCACCTTTAATTGATATGTTTTAAAGGCCGGGGGCGCTTTTTTTATCACAGCAATTTGCCCAGATATACGCAGAGGAAAACACTAAATGACCGACACAGAGACTCGCCCCAGCAACTTTATTCGTCAAATAATCGACAAAGACTTGGAATCGGGCAAACATCAATCTGTGCAGACCCGTTTTCCACCTGAGCCAAACGGCTACTTGCACATTGGCCACGCCAAAGCCATTTGCCTTAATTTTGGCATTGCCAACGATTATAAAGGCGCATGTAATTTGCGTTTTGACGATACCAACCCGGCCAAAGAAGACATTGATTTTGTTCATTCAATTCAAGAAGACGTT
>CALKGI010000051.1 GCA_938085045.1 uncultured Alteromonadaceae bacterium | reverse complement strand
GAACCTTTAAGGTAGCAGGTTGTGATTTGGGCAGATAAATACCGCCTTTGATTGCAGTAAACGCAATCACTCGCTCTGGTGCCCAACTAGCGAAGCCGTAGTTAAACTGGCCGCCGGCAGAGTGCCCCCACATCAACATTGGCAAGTCGGCCAGCTGTGGTTTACCTGCTGTTTGACCTAAATGCTCTATTGCACTTAACAAAGCTTTACCGGTGCCATGTTTGGGTTGAAAGTAAAATGGATAGTCACTGCCATCTGGTTTCTTTTCATCACGGTTTAACCAATAAACGCTCACCAAGGCTAAATTTTTCTCGGTCGCAAACTTTCTCCATTTAGGGTCTTCAACCAAATGCAATCCATTTTCGTTGGCACCTAAAGTTAACGTCAGCACGCCTTGAGGTTTTTGACTGTTTTGTGGTAACCACAAGCGAAACTTGGCCAGTTTAAAGTTATCTTCAATGGTCGGTTTGATTTCATGATCAAAGGTCAATCCCTCAACGGCCGCCGCTTTGGCTACTATGGTGCTGTCTACCTGATTTTGCTCAGCGCTTTGTTGTGCGGCCTGTTGCGTATTCGTACCAGCACAACCCGACAGCAACGCACCACCGCAAATCATCGTAATTAGTAATTTGGTCTTCATTGTTATTTGTTCCTGTTAATCTGTTATTTTTGTAAATTGTTTAAAAAGAAAATTCTTCTCTATCCGCCGACTCAAGCTCTGGCGCACTGTTGGCGTGTAACTGCGAAATCGTATTAAGGTAAGCGGCCTGCTCTTTAATCGTTGGCATGTCAAATATCAACTTAAGCGGTAACTCCAACGACAACTGTGTTCTTACACGGGTCGTTAACCTAATCGCCAGTAATGAATGACCACCGAGCGCGGCAAAACTGGTCTCAACACAAACTTGGTCAATGTTCAGCAGTTCTTGCCATATATCCGCCAGAGATTGTTCGAGTTCAGTTTGCGGCAATACAATTTCACCACACTGAGCACTCGCCAACTGAGGGTCTGGCAACGCTTTGCGATTGACTTTGCCATTGCTGTTCAGCGGAATTTCGTCAAGGCAATTAAAGGCAAATGGCACCATGTATTTGGGCAATTGCAAACCAACAAAGTCGGCAAGCTCTTCGCTGTCAATTTCTTCGCCCCATGCGCTGACATACCAAGCAACCAATACATCACCCAAATGGTCATCGTTGTAATGAACCACAACCGCCGACTCAATTTCTTCGTGCTCACTGAGCACGTTGCGAATATCTTCAAGTTCAACCCGATAACCGCGCACCTTCACTTGTGAATCATTGCGTTTGATGTATTTAATTGAACCATCTGCGAGGTATTGGCATAGGTCGCCTGTTCGATATAAGCGTGCACCCGCTTCATCAGAGAATGGGTCGGGCACGAAACTCTCAGCAGTTTTGGCCGCGTCATTGTTATAACCTCGGGCCAAACTTTCACCGCCTAGGTATAACTCTCCCGGTATGCCAACAGGTACTTGGTTACCCTGCGAATCGAGAATGTAGCTCTTTATGTTGTCAAACGGCTTACCAATTGGCGGCTGTCCTTGCAGTTCGCCAACCAACTCAAAGCTGGTAACACCTACCGTTGACTCTGTAGGGCCATAATGATTGATAATTCTCAAACCTGGGGAAAGGCTTCTCACGCGTGAAATCAGCGCCTCATCAAGCGCCTCACCACCAAGTACCAAGCACTTAGTTGGCAAAATAGCGCGGTCGTCACCAGCGAGCAAAGCTTGCAGGTGAGACGGTACAATTTTAAGCACCTCAACTGGTCTTTGTTTAAGTGATTGAGCTAACAGTGTTTCATCAAGCGCCGTATCATGGCTGACAATACGTAACGTGCCGCCATGGCACAAAGCACCAAAAATTGCGGTATAACCCAAATCTGCTGCAACTGTCGACAACGCAAGGTATTCGTAACCCTGCGCGAATTTAATTCGCTGCTGCACACCCTTAACATAGTTGGCAATTGCCCGGTGGCTAATACATACGCCTTTGGGCACACCGGTAGAGCCAGAGGTGTAAATCATGTAGGCCAGCTGGTCTTGATTGATGGTTATCGCGGGGTTTTCTTTGCTCAACGAATCGTTGGCATAAATAGACTCGATAGTGAGCACATCAAGGGTCGCTTCAAAAGCACTTTTATCAAACGATTCGGTATCTTCAGCGGTAATAATAACGCCAATACCAGCATCTTTTACGATGTGAGCAATCCGGTCAGTTGGCCATTGTGGTTCGATTGGCACATAGGCCGCGCCGGCTTTAAGTACGCCCATGAGTGTGATGATAAAATCGGTGGTTCGTTGTTGCACAATACCCACAAAATCATCGGCCCCAACGCCACGCCCAATCAAATCGTTAGCCACTTTATTGGCCCTGTTTTGCATTGTTTTATAGTTTAGTTCGTTACTTAGTTGACAGTTTAATTCGTTACTTAATTGACCGTTTAGTTCGTTACTCAATTGACCCTTTATTTCGTTTTCTTCGAATATCGCACTGTGAAAAGGATGCAAGTTGGCGTAATGATCATGTAAATCAACAATACTAACGAACTGAGTTGATGGCACCGCATTGCTATGTGGCTGTTTTACGAATTGTTTATCGGCTGCTGTTAACATATCGAGTTGCGATACCGGTTTGGCCGGCTCTGCCAAAATGGCTTCAAGCAATACTTCAAAGTGCTTGATCATGTTTTGAATTCGAGGCTGGGCAAACAAGTCAACATTGTAAGTTAGCTGTCCTTTAATGCCCTCTTCAGATTCTTCTAACGACATTAGCAAGTCATATTTGGCATGCTGGTTTAACGGCTCACCTAGGCTTACCTGAAGGTCGGGCAATTGAATGGTGCTCATCGGCGTATTTTGCAAGATGAAAGCAACCTGAATCAGCGGTGCGTGGCTTTGCTCCCTAACTGGCTGTAACGCCTGCACCAATTGTTCAAACGGCACATCTTGGTTGGCATGTGCCGCCAAAGTATTAGTTTTCACCGTAGCCAGTAATTCAACAAAAGAACCCGACATAGGCACCTGATTGCGCATCACCAAGGTATTGACAAAAAAGCCAATTAAGTTTTCTAAATCAGGGTGTTGACGGTTAGCAATAGGTGAACCAATAGCGATATCAGTTTGCTCAGAATATCGCGCTAGCAACACGTTAAACGAGGCAAGCAAGGTCATAAACATGCTCACGTTGTGCTCTAATGAAAAAGCCTTGAGTCGCTGATGCGTTTCGCTGCCAACGGTAAACAGTTCCATTTTACCGTTATAGGTTTGCACCGTAGGGCGAACAAAATCACTCGGCAAGTTAAGGATATCTGGCGAGCCTTTTAAATGCGCCTTCCAATAGTCGAGTTGATGCTCACACTTGCCAGCATCCCAGTTTGCTTGTTGCCAAGCCGAGAAATCTCCATATTGAATAGGTAAATCTGGCAGCGCGTCAACTTCAATGCCCATATAGCGGTTATAAAGCGACATGATCTCGGCCACCAAAATACCCATCGACCAACCGTCTGAAATAACGTGATGCATATTGATAAAAAACACATGCTCGTTTTCGGCCAAGGTAAACAGCGTTGCGCGCACCAGTGGTGCAGTAGACAAATCAAACGGCAAGTCGGCTTTGCTTCGTAACTGCTGTTTTAATTGAGAGTGACTGCAATACACCCGGTCTATCTCCATGACCACCCCTTCACTAATTCGCTGTACGCAAAAATCATCGGCTTCGATAAACCGCGTACGTAGCGATTCATGCCTGTCGACGATGCTTTGCATAGCGCACTGCAAAGCATCAACATCTAGCTTGCCTTTCATATGCAAGAACTCAGGCATACTGTACAACACGCTGTCGGGGTCCATTTTTTGCAAGAACCACAAACGCTGTTGTGAAAACGATAACGGCAATGGTGCATTTTTGTCGCGCAGTGGAATTAGGCCATTATTGTGGGCAATTTCTTGAGGTTCGACGAGGCACATTTTGGTGAGCTGTTTAATGGTCGGATAATCATATAAATCTTGCACACTCAGCTCTACGCCTAAATCTTTACGTGTACGCGAAATAAGCTGGGTGACCATTAGCGAGTCGCCACCCAGTTCAAAGAAATTGTTGTCGACACCTATACCTTCAATGCCGAGCAAGCCTGTCCAAATATCGATATATTTCTGTTCTTCTGGACCATATGCGCTGGCGCCAGTCGCGTGCCAATGAATGTTTGCATCTTCGTCATCAGCTTCGCACTGCACTTGCTCTGCTGTGGGTGATGTATCATCAATCATCATGGTTGTGTTGACTGGTAAATCGTTGACAGGTGCATCAACCCAGTGGCGTTGATAGTCGTATTGATAAGTAGGCAGTGGCACTTTTGTGCGCTTCTCGTTGGCATAAATATTGTGCCAATTCAGCGGCTTGTAGGCCTGCCATAATTTGCCCAAAGCATCATGAAAGTTAATATTGGCCTTTGCCGAGTCAAGCGGGTTTTGCAGCGTTGCAATGGCAGGGTGTGCCAAGGCTTCGCTGTTTCTGCGGCAAAAGTTTACCAATTGATGGCCCGGACCAACTTCAAGAAAAATACAATTTAAGTCGCTCAATAGGGTTGATATTCCATCAGAAAATCGAACCGTTTTTAACACATGTTGACACCAATAATCTGGGTCTACCGCTTCGCTTGGGGTTATCCAGTCGCCGCTGATATTCGAAATATACGCGCAGGTCGGCGCTGATAAACTCAAACTTTGCACAATGGCTTTAAAGTCTTCAATCATAGGTTGCATCATAGGTGAATGAAAACCGTGTGAAGTA
The DNA here is from genome assembly GCA_938085045.1 of uncultured Alteromonadaceae bacterium. Classification (GTDB taxonomy): domain Bacteria; phylum Pseudomonadota; class Gammaproteobacteria; order Enterobacterales; family Alteromonadaceae; genus JABSOG01. The sequence goes on along the minus strand of CALKGI010000051.1, from coordinate 556 downwards.
TTCAAGCGAATACACGAGACTTGGTCTTGTTTTAACTTTTGTGCCAATGCTTCTATCGCTGGGTTGCTACCGGATACAACGCATTGTTCTGGGCCATTCACGGCGGCTAATACAACTTCGTTTGTTGTCAGCTCATTCAAAATTTCAGTGACTTTTGCTTCAGACAAACGAATGGCCAGCATGTCGCCCGGTTCCATTGACTGCATCAAGCGGCCTCTGGCACAAATTAAACGCAAAGCATCTTGCAGCGAAAAGACTTCTGCCAAGCAAGCTGCAACATATTCACCAACACTGTGACCAATCATCGCTGAAGGTTTAATACCAAAAGATGCCCACAGCTTGGCCAAACTGTATTCGATTAAAAATAATGCCGGTTGGGCATAAACCGTAGTGCTGGCTTGTGCTATTAATTTAGGGTCAATGCCGCCTTCGTGGCCGCCAAATATGCTGACGTTCGAAAACAACAAATAACGGATATCAAAATCTAATAACGGCTGCAACAAAGTGGCGCACTGGTCGACACTTTCCCGATATGCCGGTTCACAAAGATACAGTT
>CALKGI010000050.1 GCA_938085045.1 uncultured Alteromonadaceae bacterium | reverse complement strand
AGGTTACCTGTTGCTACACTCGGAAAAGCCACTTGTGGGCGATAGTGTTTGTCACCGGGGGCCTTGACCGACGCCAAAGGGCCGCTGATGCCTTGATTTTTCAGCCGGGCAAAAGTGGGTAATTCGCCCCGTTTTATCATTGGTTCTAATACTGTCCAGGTGGCGCCCGAAATGCCAAAGACAAAAACTGGTCTCACGTTATTAGTATTCATAACCATACTCTTTGGCTTGGATTTTTATCTTTTGGGCTAATTGCGAATCAAGTTGGTGCAATGTAGCCCAGCTGAGTTGTTCTGGGCGAGTATCTGTTGAACATAATCGGTTTATTATGGGCAGTAAACCAAAGAGTTTAAAACGAATGAGCAACTCTTCAATACGGTGGAAAGTACGGCCCGAACGGCGAGTGTTGACATTTTTAGGCAACTGTTCAACGACCGATTTATCTATGCTTATACCCAATTCACGTTCGATAGTGGTGATTATCTGCGTTTCATCTTCAACTCGGATAAAACAGTCAGCTTTTTGTTCGGCCAATTGATTCCAGTAGTACCAGTATTTGGCGCTTCTTAACAATATTGGGTCTTCCATGGAGCACTTAGAATGTTGACAAATAAAAATCCAAGCCTGCTGTGAAAACGAACAAATTGAACCGATGGCGGCCAATGGCTCTCTGACCAATTGAAAAGTATGCTTGAAGCTGTATTTCTCATAAGTGGGACCTATGGGGACGGATTTGGCATCGACAGCCATATACCATGAAGTAATGCCATTTTCGCCAATCTGTTCATGGCGGATGTCCAGTCCAATGGCTCGCATTAATACTGATATATATTTGGAACCACACCTACCACAACCTGTGATCAATAACTCTCTTTCCATTGATAACGCCTTGCCTATTTTCTATTGGGTGACAATTCTAAGGGCAATTGCGTAATGTCTACAACAAAAATAACCACTATATTAAACAAGCCATTAATTGGCTTTGGAGATTATCATCAAGATGATCAGATATTATTTCAATTCGGCTTTGTGAACTGTTCTGCAAAGAGCCTTTTGTTACGCCATCAACAGTGAGGTTATAACTGAAAACCCCAGCATCTGTAATGAACACGGCTTTCATGCGTTGTGCATCGATTGAATTGATAAAATCGGCCAACTTATTGTATTTAAACACTTTGTGGGGTGAAAATCGCCAGCCAATACTGACAAAACCGCCTCCTTCGTTGTAGGCTTTGATAAAACCGCATTGGGGGAAAGGCATGTCAGCTACTAGAGTTTTTGGTTCGCTATCAGCATGATGATGGTGGTATTCTTGAGAGGATATTAAGAACTGACTGTCGGTTGCTCCTTGTAACATAGATAGTGCTATCTCCCCCTGCTGGCAAAACATTACCTCAGCAAGGGGTCTACCATTTAATTTGACATAATCAATCAAACTCGCCTTATCATCATTTTGATACAAATCTGACTTATTGCCAATCACGATATCGGCCATGGCTATCTGTTGATTGAAAGTTTCGTTTGTTGTATAACGTGCGTCAGACAACGTTCGTGCATCAACTAGGGTCAATGTTTTTTGCAATAACAATACTTCTTGATAATGTTTGTTTGAAAGGACCTTTAATACTTCTTTTGGATGACCTAGCCCTGTGGGTTCAATCAATAGACGGTCGGGTTTTGCCTTGATTAATAACTGATGTAAAGCCACCTGCATTGGTAAACCAGAGGCACAACACATACAACCACCGGGCACTTCTCGAATAAAAACACCTTGTTGCTCTGAGTGCTTGCCACTGATTAAACTGCCATCGAGGCCAATCTCGCCAAATTCATTGACCAACACCGCCCAGCGTTCATTTTCAGGTTTACTTTTGAGCAGATGTAAAATAGCCGTTGTTTTACCAACGCCCAAAAAGCCGGTGATAATGTTGGTAGGCACAGACTTTATTTCAAAAGTTTCAACTTTCATTTATTTACCTTATTACGCCTTTTAACTGATTTTTTGTGTGGAACATGCAAACTTTACGTGACAGTTTGGTTAATTGCCTTGTGGCAATACTGGTGCGTTCGACATAAACGAAAATTCGATAAATGGCTGCCGGCTATCACGGCTGCACCAATCAAAGTTAGTGTTTTTTCCCAGAACTCCCCAAGAAACGCTTCACCGAGTACAACTGCAAGCACCAAAATGGCCAATCCGAACAAACCAATGAGAATTAACCTGTAACGATTGTGCTGCTTGCAACCCATGGTTAGGGCATAAACACTGGTGGGCAACACGGCGATGACCATCCAATAATGGAATGCTTCTGTATCTAGTTGCAATGCGGCGAAGCTGGGCAGTAAAAGCATCAACATTGGCGTAAACAGGCAATGAATGGCACAAGCAAGTGATAAGCTGATGGCCAGTTTATCACTTATGTTTTTTAGTATTATCATCTTTTCGATTTCCTGATAGAGATTAAATTTTGTTATGACATGCCTTACAAACACATTTCATTTCCATATAGGGCGCAACAAGGTGAAAACCGGCATGTTCAACATTATTTTGAAGTTCATCAAGTGTAGATTTTTTGACGCTGATCTCTTCAACTTTGTCGCATTTAGGACAAATCAAAAACTGCAAAACATACTGCACGTCATCACAAATAACATGTGAACAAGCAATAAATTTATTTGTTGAGTCCAGCTTGCGAACCAATTGTTCACTCTGAAGGAAAGCCAATATTCGATAAGCTGTCATAGGGTGGATGATCGAACCAAATTCGCCTTGGCAAAAATCAATAAGTTCGTAAGCTGAAAGCGCTTTGCCGGATTTAATTAATCCTTTGAGCATTACTTTTCGTTTGCGGGTTAATCGCGCGCCATGTGCTTTACAATTCATTTCGACATGGCTCATGACTACATTGAGGTTTTCCACTGTTCTCTCCTTTAGATTATTATTTTTGGCACTAAGAGATTGATTGTGAACTCTTTTCTAGACGGTTATTCAACCAATGGTTTAACACCTCGTTTATACCGTCTTGAACTCATCAATTAAAGAGATGTTATAACATCACAATTTAATGGTAAAGTGTTTCGTGATTATTAATTGGCTCTGGCCGGTGGTGATTGGTTTCGATTTATCAAGCGACTTCATGTCGCACTGGAGGCATGGTTGCCGACATTAGGGCAGGAAGCTCGTAATTAGAGCAAAGCAGGGAGCAATTGCCGAGGGCGTCACCGCATGGACGCTTTTAAGTGATTCCCCTGTTTAATCTATTACGAATTAATCGGGTTTATTGTTGTTTATTAGGCGTTTAGTTAAACTTTAAAACTCGCCTCAAACGAATGGGGCGGCAGTGTAAGATGGTCACCAATGTAAAATAAGAGTACAAAGTCAAGTGTGCCCCAGACCTTGTAAATTATTCCGACAAAACAATTGAGTTATCGACGCTACTAGATAAAATGCGCATTTGTTTGCATTTTAGGTTCCTGTGTCCAGAATTGTTGAGTGGGATTTTGAAGAATTTGTCTGTGGTGATATTCGAACTCAATTGATTAATTTCTCGATAGACGACCATGACTTTGTGATGATATTTACTCACCTGAGTGAGTTTAATGATGATGACTCTATTGCTGAATTGACTGAAAAATCTGGCAAGCAAATCGTTGTCGAGTTGGCGAAGCAGCTTACTGCGGCATTTGACAAAGGGTGGTCCAAATCGAATTTGGCTCAAATGGTCAAGTTTTCAACTTGTTTTCTTGATTTTGAAATTGCCCAGACACTGTCTGGACAATTGAGCTGGAACCATTTTGTACAGTTAATAGCGATCGAAAAACCAGTTAAGCGCGAGTTCTATATTTCGCTGTCGCAGCAAGAAAGGTGGTCAACGCGTACAATGGCACAAAGGATTGACGCCCAATTATTTGAACGTACACTTATCTCAAAAAAGCCAGAAGATACGGTATTTTTAGCATTGAAAAAGCTGCGTGAAGATGGCTTGTACAATCAGGAACTCCTACTCAAAGACCCATACCTATTGGATTTCTTAGAATTAAATGATCATTATCTTGAAAGGGACCTAGAAGACGCGATTTTAAGGGAAATTGAACCGTTTTTGTTGGAGTTGGGGGCAGGTTTTACCTTTGTCGAAAAAAGGGAAGAGGGGTCGGGTTTCAAATTCTATAACCAAAATACGGACAGGGCATCTCGCCCTGTCCATCAGCTAACCTTTCAAGAGCCTTTTCGTAATATCTTGTATTTGTCTGCCAAGTGTTGACTCTTGTTGTTAGAATCATTCGTTCCACCGATTAATCAAAAAAAATAGGGTCTTGGGAATTAATTTAAGTGGCAAATATCTAATGGACAAAGGCTTGTCTGTGGAAACATTAATTAGGCAAGTGGAGGCGTTATGTATAAAGGGTTCTCAATCAAATATCTCATTCTTATTATTTGTATATTACTGTGGGTTGTTAAATGTTTTACATGGTTAACGCCGAATAACATCTTAGTTGCTCATGGATTTGGTGCTCTTACTATGTTTGATTTTACGATTTCTTCTATTTTTGGTTTTTTAATGACATTGCATGTGTATAAAACCCGACTAAGTTACAGTAATAAATACCTCTTTTGGTCTAATCAAATTCTAAGCTTTAGTTTGGTTTTACCTTCTTTGGGAGTTGTTGTTATAGCTCTGTATGCTGTGTTCGTACTCGGGGTGTAATTACACATAACAAGTTATTCAAGCGGGACAAATTACAGTTGGCTGGTTCTACTTCGCTACACATTTGATGATTGAATCTGACTCGAACTATCTATTGAGATGACGTCCTAGAGGGCAGGAAGAGTGGCAGGAAAAGGGGTCGGGTTTCAAATTCTGGCAGGAAAAGGGGTCGGGTTTCAAATTCTATAACCAAAATACAGACAGGGCATCTAGCCCTGACCATCAGCTAACCTTTCAAGAGCCTTTTCGTAATATCTTGTATTTGTCTGTCAAGTGTTGACTCTTGTTGTTTTCGTATTCGCACTTCATGAGTGATAAAACTGACGGAGCGGTATTGCCTAAGGTTAAAAACAACCGCAATTTCTCTCATGGTCGCACCGGTCAATTCCTGACACAAATGCATGGCTACTTTTCTCGGCAAGTTTTCGCTGACTCTACCATGCGCAATGACGGTCATATATTTTTTGTCGACTTGGTAAAGACCAGCAACCGCCGAAATTACTGCATCCATAGTTAAATTAGGCACAATTGCACAGGCTCTCTTTTCACTTTTTAGATGAGGCAATAAATCATCAAACACCCAACTTTTGAATAAATCAGAGCCGAATACAGCACCGATTTTATCACTTTTGTGAAATTCTACCGTTTGTTCATCGTTGCCTTGCAAAACAAATTCACGATATGCAGTAATTGGCTCTACATTTTCACCAAGCAACAGCCTTGTAAAGTGCATTTCCAACCATTCATAGGGTGCCTGTTTGCCCATGTAGTACGGGTAGCTTGACCATTGGTAATCTTCCAAGTGTTCCACCAAAGGTGTTTTTGTTTCAATCGGATTACGGTGAATATAGCGAGACACTTGCAAAAAGTAGTTATCTTTACTGACAAGAATAGGCTTGTAGCGGCCCCTAAACAGCGTTCCATCGGTGCGCTTAAGCCTGTTATAACGTTGAGTATAAATGCCGTTAACATGCCGCATAACCCGACTTAAGTTTGCTAAAGGTGTTTCAATCAGCAGGTGGTAGTGGTTACCCATTAAACAATAGGCATGAACGATGCTGCCAAATCGGTTGCAGGCTTCACCAAGAGTTTCTAAAAAGGCGCGATAATATTCATCATCATGGAAAATAAGCTGGCGGCCTCGACCACGGTTCATAACATGATAAAAGGCATGTTCATATTCAATACGTAAAGGTCTTGGCATTTGACTATCCTTGTGATTTTTATTCCATCCTTGATCTTCCTTTGCAGAACTAGCTTAAACAGCAAAGTCGAAGACCGTTGTAACTAAAAGCCTAGAGTAGTGGTTCCCACAATACAAGTTGGTATTTTATTCAACGAGTAACCTTGGGGGTTTGGTTAAACTTAAGAGCTTTCATTTATAGGGTTCTGTAATTTTAGGAACTGTTTTGGTTATAGAAATTGTCACCTGACCCCTGCTTAAAATTTATGCACTCACCCTGTTAAAACCAAAACGACATCAACTCGCAGGGTCCTACTGCACTTCGTTGTCCTATGGTGTTAATCGACTTTATTGTTGTTTATTAGGCATTTAGCTAAACTTTCAAACTCACCGAAAAATCACTTTAACACTGATTAACACTGATTAACGCTGATCTTTGTCTAATCGAACTGGCCAAAATCTGGATGGTTATGATCTCTGCTTTAGATCTGGCCAAAAGAAAATGAGCAAAAGACAGAGCAGATTGGACCGGATAATAGGTGCTTTAGATGCGCGCAAGAAGCTTATGAATTACAGATCCAAAAGCTGTGTTGTTGCCAGTTTTCGACAAACCCCATCGCTTTTTGCTGCTCCAATGATGCACACTGTATATGCGATTTCAAATGTTGCTGCCATTGACTATCAGGTTGAATAGCTTTCATCATTACACACATGATCACAAGGTAGTTGTAAATCTCTTTTTTTGGCTGACTGCTGTCGATTTCAGCCTGCAAAATTGTGCTGAGTTTTCTGATGTATGGTAATTGCTTGACTAAACGTCGGTTCCACAATCTGCCATGGTGGGCACAAATATTTCTGATAAGTGAGAGTGATTGCATGACACTTTGCATGATCTCAACGGTGGGCAGTTCGAATTGTTTTGCAATACCTTTCTTGATGCTTGCATCGGCTGTGTTGCTAAACCACTGAGACAACTCGCCAAACGTAAGCGTTTCAACCATAGCCCAAATTGGCGGCAAAAAAGGACTGGTGTATTTATCCCGGTAATGCTTGATGAATACTTCTCCACTTCCCTTTAACGTATTTGCGACCTTCGCTAATTTCTTTTGGTGTGACCAAGGATCTTTGAAGTGTTTAGATTGCATAAAGGCATGGGGATCTTGGTTTGCTTCAGCCAGTTTATTTGCCCATTGAGTGCGAATAGCCACCTCAATGCGCTCTATGCCTTCAATGACAATTAAACGTAATTTACGGTCAAAAATATAAAGGTCCAGGATGTCCTCAAATTGTATGCCGGGTTTAAATTGATGATGATCATTAATCTGTTCAAAAGGAATAAAGTAAGCGCTTAATCTGTAATAACCAATGTTGTTAAAATATTGCGCTGTCTTTCCTTCATCTGAAATGGCTAACCCGCGTCTTTTTAACTGTTTGATATGCTCTGAAGTAGACAACGGCGGTTTGGTATATTTCATTTCCTAATGCCCAAAAAGAAGAAACCCCTCGATTTGAGCATTTACCAATCGAAACTGGTCATAGGCTTGAGGGGTGTTGTTACTGGATATAGTAATTGTTATCGTTAGGTCAGTCAATGTTCAATCAACGTATTAAAGTCGACTGTTAATGATGATTACTCTGGGCAAGTGTCAACAAGGTATCTACCCCTTTTAGACTCGGTCTAAAAAAAGGCGAGATCTGGTCTAAAAAATTTTAAGTTAGTAAACCCGCACACTGAGAAACCTGTATTTAAAGCCCTGAAAAACCACCCAACCCAACCCAAACGACACCAACCTTCGCTGGGTGAGTGGTGTACATGAAACGAGTGCCCCCGCAGTTTTATGTATCCCACGAGGTGGAGCCATGGATGGCGACAGGACCATAGATTAGGGATTCGTTCACCACACCTGCTTAAACCACAACGACACCAACCTTCGCAGGGTTATACTGCATTTCGTTGTCCTATGGTGTTAATCGGCTTTATTGTTGTTTATTAGGCATTTAGCTAAACTTTCAAACTCGCCGAAAAACCACTTTAACACCGATTAACGCCGATTTTTGTCTAATTGAACTGTCCAAAATCTGGATGGTTTTGACCTCTACTTTAGATTTGTCCAAGCGCAAAGTGACCAAAAAAAAGAAGCTATTTAAGCTCCTTTTAAAGTGTTTAATGTTGGGTGATGAGGGTAATCTTCGAGTGCTGTTTCTACCAAACCATCAAGACAGATACTCGCACCGCCGCCGCCCTGAATCAGCAACTTTAAAGCGGAAAACCAATTGGCGCGGCCAGTACCGTTCAATCTAAGTCGAGAGCAATCCCCTCCGGCCCTTGCCCAGATTTCTTGGTCAATTGGCCCCATTGGATACAAGTCAGATAAAATAGATTCTAATTGCTTCGATGGTCTTGTGATCGCTACAGTCGCATTGTTTGATTTTGATATACCCCCAGCATCAAGGGCAATAGCAAAATTATCTTCTAAATTGTGAGCTTTGAATTGCGGGTGTTGTTCTTCACCACATCTATGTACCACATCACTATTTACTTTCATCGACACATGATTGAACAAATCAAAAACCCTGATTACACCATCACCTGTTGTCACGCATTGTCCTTGCATTGCATTAAGGAGGTGTTTGGTAAATACGCTATTGTTGTCACCAGGCAATATATATGAAACTTCAGTTTCGCGTGAGGATGCCATGATGACTCTGCCTTGACCCTCCGATAACAACTTCATCGACTTTTCACTATATCGGAGGTTTGATGTCTGTTTATTGACAGGAACAGACTTTAAGTTTGCTGCGCCACCAGAGTGACAGGCATCCAGAATGACTAAAATTCGTTTTGCTCTAATTTGTTTTAAGGCTGTTGAAAGCTCATCGTCTGATAAACATGTAGTCGCGATGTTATCAAGTGAGAAGTCAACAGGTAGAAGTGCGCTGTAATGTTCAGGGTTATCAAAATGCCCGCCATGACCGGTAAAATAGATAAAGACAGCATCAGTCAATTCACTTTCGTCGGCCAATGTTTTTAAGGCATTACGAATTGAACTCAAGTTTGCTTTTTCGTTCAGTAAAGTCGTTACATTATTTGAAGCGTAGCCACAATGTTGTGCGGCAATCAGTACATCGGCAATGCTCTTGGCATCATCCAGCACTTGATGTGGTAAGGGGTTAATATATTGATAATCCGCAACGCCTACGACAAGACCACGCGCAATGCCTGTAAACCCAGTTTTTGTTAATGCCGTTTGTATATCGTCCATATTTTCTCCGAAAGTGCTACTTTGCCAATTGAGATTTATTAGTGCTCAACCAGTTCAATTTGTTGTTCTTAGGATAATCCACAATCATCTGCTCTAATAAGCTGTAGGGAAACGGTAACGAGCCACGCTGCACTTTTTTCAACGCCTTTTGCCACTGCTCTTGCCCGTTACCACTTAGATCAATTAAATAAGTTTTGCCACCAGCACGGTCCCAAAGTTCATTTTCATTTGGGCCACTCGAATAAAGCTCAATAGCTAGCTCTTCAAATACTCGCCAGCAGTCATAAGTGGAAGGTTTTTGCAAACCCAAGGTCAACTTATCCCAAAATGACAACATATCAATACAATTATCTAAGACAGCTTTTACATCTTGCCGACGACCACGATAAAGGGTTTTAATATGTTCAAGCGATGTCGTTAATTGGCGGCCGTGGATAAGTTGACCCAACATATTGGCATCAGCATAATCAAACGGCACTACGTTTTGACAAAATGTCTTAATACACCTGTCTGTGGTGTTGCTGTCCATTTCTGTTAGCATTGTCAATATTGCAATTCCAATCGTACTGTGGCTTGCGCTGAGTAAAGTTATAGTGTTTACAATGTCGTGCTGCAAAATTACTTGTTGTAATTGCCAATCGGGTTCAAACGGTAACGTTTGCAATGTTGATTGTTTTATCCACCCGGCTGCAGTGGCGTTAAGGTAGCTATTTTTGACCGAACCATTCGGTAGGTTCTTCCATACTAAGTCTCGCTTTTCATAATGACATAAATCGGCTACAGGTTGTAAAGACAGCAGCTCGATCAAGGTAATGGCTTCTTTGCCACCATCAAGCCAAACGTCTAAAACAACGCTGACACAAGCACACGGTGTATCAGATATCCGCCACGCGGAAGTATCCAAATGAATTGCTTCTGTCCAAATTCGCCAGGTAATTGGATTTGTAAAGTCAGCGTTTTGTAAAATGTTGGGGGAACGTGCAACTTCTGTAGCGGCGATATTAATAAGTCGAGGGTCATCATGTTTATAGCTTGTCGAGAGAATATCACTAGCAGATGAAAGTTTCAGCGATTGCATCAATCCTGTTGAATTCGTTTTGTCTAAGTCGACAGCGAACTGGCGCTGAACTGCATCCTCAGTACATAAATAGCCAGCAAGTGCGGCACCGTGCAATTGCAACCAACCTTGACTGAGCGCAAACGTTACCATTGATTCACCTGACTGCGTACTTAAACTGGCGGGTGAAACATTCACCAATCTATTTTCCAAATCATGCACGTTGTCGTTAAGCGCCATTAGTAATTTTATTACGCTATCAGCATCAATAGCCAGCCACCGCCATATAGCACTGGCAATTAAAGGCTGGCTTTGGCGTAATGCGGCTGTTAGCCCTTCAAAGACAACTGCTTGCCACCTGTCAAAGCGTTGATTTGGGTCGAATGCATTTTTTAAGGTATCGAGCCAATTGGCGTCCTGTTTTTGATGGTAGTCGTTATTCGATATGAAATAAATTAATTTGGACCAATATGGTTCATAGGTAGGCATTGAGTCCAACGAGATATTTCTAAGCTGTTGGAAGCTGGTAATTGGCAAGCTATTGTCAATACACTCTGTAAATCGCTCAAGTAACTGCGCCTTGGCTTTTACACCACAGTCTTGTTGTGGCGAAATGGCTTCAATTATTCTCAGTACGCTTAACAAACTATCGAATTGTTGCTTGGTTGAGTTTACATTTACAAATGCTTGCTCCAGCAGTCGTAAGTGCCTAAATTCAAGATTGACGGCACCAATATCAATCATAAATTGCTGTAATTGTGCGGCATTCGCTATGCCGCATAGTAGTTGACTGGCTAAGGATGGCGTGTCGCTTTGTGTAAGTGAATGCACTATTTGCTCATCATCCCAAAGCGGCTCAAGTTGCGCAGGCGTACACACGAGCACTAGCTTATGGTTTTCTTCCAAATCTCTGGGACTAAAGCTTAATCTAAAAGCCAATTTTGCACGCAATGCCGGCCAAATAGTTGCCCATAGCGCAGTGATGACACTTTCAAAGTTAATGGTGTCTAAGATAACCACCGGTTTAGGGCGACGCGCAACAAGCCTGTTGGTCACGTTGTGCAATTCAACTGCGTTAATTGTTGCTTGAAATTGCGTTTCTTCAACGTTCAGCGTTAATTCTACAATGCCGTTAGTCGTCGCTTTTTTTCGTGATGACGTCAGTATGGCAAGCAAGGGTTGCAAATTGGTTATCGCAAATATATCTTGCAATGAAATGAATATGGCGTGAGCGAAAACCATACCCGCTCTAGCTGCCTTTTTATCTAGTGTGATTCTTGCTAACACGTAATGAGTAGCGTGCTGAAACCCAGTCACATAGGCAGGACAAACCACACCGGCAGGAATTGTATCAGGTAGGTCTAAATGCGGTGTCACCGAACTGGCAAGCTCAGCTAACCCACTGGTTGCAATCAAACCATGCCCCCCTTTTGGTATAGCACCATACATAGCTTGGTGGACGATCATAATATTCCCAATATATTGGAGTTAATTTAACAGCATTGGGTTAGCAACGCTTGGATTGGTAAAGTTAGATCGGTCGAGTAGGATCCATCTGGTGTTATCACATAACCAAAGCACTCAGGCCCACGCGCACTATATTCTTTATCTTCACGTTTTTTATCAAGTGGCTTGCCAAGCGCCGAAACGCCAAAAATTAAAGGTGCTGACCATGTACTGGTAATATACTGATAAAACATCGGTAGTCTTTGCGCCAATAAATCTGCTGGTACTGTGTTTTGTTCTTGTTTTAGTTCGTCCCAACAACTTAGTGCTATCAATAATTTAGGGATACAGCCCGCTTCATCAACCTTTGCTTCGCCAGCAAACAGCATGATTTGTAGCAATTCAACTAGTTGTGCTTGATGCGAAATTTCAAATTTCGCGTCCTTGGTTTGCTCTTTTTGTTGACGGATGTCAGCTATAGGTTTGCTCAGAATATCTGCTTGCTCATGGTTTTTGTTTAATCTTATAAGTAACATCCATGATGACGCATCTTGAATGTTTTTAGCCCAGTTTGGTGGAATTAATCGTTTCGACAAAATTGAACTGACTTGCTCACCAGCATAATCCGGCCAAACAAGTTGAGATTTCTTGCCTGTATCATCAATTATGGGCCATATACTCTCTATATATGTTGTTGATGTAGTATGGGCGGCTGATACTCCCGTGTTTAGCTTGTTCAATGTTGCTTGAAATGGCTCGAAATTAGCAGGAGGGCCGTCAATGTCTAACGTGAGTTTACAATCTTCTATTTTTATTAATCGGTTTAAAAGTTGTGCGCCGTAATGGGTTTTGCCGACATCGGATTCACCAATTAAAAGCACCGAGTGTGTTAAATCATTCATGATAACGGCTCCCAAATAGAAAAAGAGGATCTTGGCTAGTCGCTTGCAGTGGCTTGATGATCGTTTTGGTTCTATTGCAACCCAAAGTCCAATGCAATAACTTGAATAATGTTGATTGTGAAAGGTTTTCATCACCATCGACAATATTGATGGTAAAAGTCATTGCGGCAGGTATATGGCGTAGTAACATCTTTTGGACCGCATCGCGCATATTCTCATCCACTTGAACATCAGACTTGGTCCAAACCAATGCAACAGGCCTGGCCCTACAAATAGTTGCGACTCTGTTTATCAACAACTGTAATTCATGTCTTGCATTACCTTTATCCTTGCCTGCCAGTGCTTCGCTATCAGCAATAATGAGAAAAACATCTGCATTGTCGGCAATCCAACATGCACCACCAGCCATTTTACTTTCGACATTATTTGCCCAATGATTAAACCATTCGCCGGGTGCGTCTGTGAACAAATAATCTTTAGACAAGTTTCCCTCGTTGTTTATTGTTAGATGTAAAAGACCCGGTGCACGACCACTATTGCTCGCTGTGTGTGCAGGGAATGATGGTGGTGTTTTAGCATTGGTCCAGCGTAAACCGTTGGCAAGCGTCTCCCACCCTGCAAGCGTACGGGAACCTGCAAATTTAAGGCCAGCAGAATTTAACAGTCCTTTGCCGACCAACAAGTACCAAGCCCCTAATAAAGAGGTTTTACCTGCATTTTCAGGACCGATAACGCCTACGGTAAAAGGTTTATTGTTACCTGCAACATAGGCTACATCGGTATGCCCCATTGCCATACCAGTCCAAGCCAGTCTCCTGCCTTCGGTAAAAGTGGCGTTTCCCTTATCTTGGTCATCCGCCTGCTTGCTGAAATTTGGGCAACCAGCAGCATTGCCCAAATGACAACTCGTGTCCGGAAAAAAACAGAAGTCCTGATTACAAGAAACATCGGTTGTCATTCATCTTCCTCTACGCTTGTAACTGACTTAGCTTGCTCAACTGCTTCTAGTACCATCAAATCGCCTAACAGCCATTGCGACCAGCCAGCCATCGTTAATTTAACGCCTGCGTCTATACCTAACGTTTCTTCTAATATGCCAACATCAGTAATGTTTTTTGCCAATAACTCGACAATCAACCCGCGCCCATTGACTTTTGGCAGTATTGATTCAATGGTATTTCGTAAGGGGGCCAGCTTGGTGTCGTTGTTGACTGCACCCACCCATTCAACTATCGAATAGCTTTTTATCTCACCTGTATTGGTAAGTGCATGTACTGCCTCGTGTAAAAAAGCTGCCACACTTGCGGGTGCAAAACAGGGGAGTTGATTGTAAAGATCGTAGGCCATTAAAGTTGCTGCACTTTGTGGTTCTAATGTGCGATAACTCTGGCCGATATAGGATGAAAACATGGCTTCTTTCCACCAAAGGAGGTTAGTTCTTCTTTCTAATCCAGATGTTGCAGCGGCAAACGAAGTAAAAGTTGTTTCCAAATATCCTGTTAATGACACTGCAATACGCTCTATTGGTGCCGCTAAGTCAACTTCCTCAATAGCAGTGCCAGATATTGCCTCGTTAATATTAGTAGAAATCACTTTGGCCATTTTGATACCGAAATGAGTCGCCCATTGAGCAGGATGATTGCTTAAAGCATAGGGATTGCCATTCTCAACTGTTGTATTTTTACCAGCGCTGTGAAATGTCTTGACGACGGCGGCTACACAATCCAATTGTAAATCACCTTCCTCAATAGCAACTGACTGCTGTTTGATGTTGATAGGTTCAAGCCCTTCAACATTAAAGCTTGCAATTTTAATTGCAGATGGAGTCGTCCAATCTTTAGCTGCACGGCTATCAACTTGTTGCTCAGCTGAAAATAACACGCTTGACCATATCTCCTGCTCATGACTCAATTGTCTATGGGGTAAAAGGTTACGTGCACAAATCGCGATTATCAATGCAATATGATCACAATAGGGCATAGCACGCATAAGTGCTTCAAGTAAAATGGCTCTGACTACCTGCACAGGGGTTTGTTGAAAAGTATTACGATAGGTCAGCCAACTTTTGGATAAAACGGCGAGCACTTTAATGACTAAATCATTGGTAGCGGCGATATCAGGGTCTAATGCCACAAGAACGTAAGGTAAAGCTAGTGCTGGGTCGTTTTCTAGGTTATTGGCTAACTGTGCTGCCACCTCTTGCAGTTTAACGAGTTTTTCATCGTCGCCTTTTACATCAATTAGCCCTGCGACCAAGAAATTTAGCAATACTTCTTCGCTATTTATAACTGACACTCATTACCCCTTTTTGATTGTTGTTTACGGTTCAATATGGTCAATATAATGAACAATACATGGTCTTGATATTTGGAGACGAAAGTCCCAATATTCAAGTGTACAACATAAAAAACATGAAATTAGTTTAGCTTTCTAATCCAGTGTCGTATTAGGCGCTATTTTGGCTCGTTGTCATATTGCCTTGATGATGTAAACTGCGGCTTCAATATACTTAATATGTCGTTTACGGGTTAGAGGATGCCTTATGGAAAATCATTCAAAGTTTATCATTTACCAAACCGTCGACGGTCAAACAAAATTGGACGTCCGTTTTGAAAATGAGACCGTTTGGTTAACTCAAAAGCTGATGGCTGATTTGTTTGAAACAACTGCCAATAACATCGGTATGCACTTGATCAATATTTACAATGAAGGCGAACTTGATGAAATTTCAACTACCAAGGATTTCTTGGTAGTTCGCCAAGAAGGCAAAAGGCAGGTTAATCGACAGCTAAAACACTACAATCTGGACGCCATTATTTCTGTTGGCTACAGAGTGCAAAGCCTCACCGCTACGCGCTTTAGGCAATGGGCAACACCGCAATTGCGTGAATATATCGTCAAAGGGTTTGTGCTTGATGATGAACGATTAAAAAACCCAGACCAACCGTTTGATTACTTCGAAGAACTGAGTCGCCGAATTCAGGATATACGAACTTCAGAAAAACGCTTCTATCAAAAAATAACCGATATCTATGCCACCAGCGTTGATTATGATCCGACCCAAGAAATTAGCATCAGCTTTTTCAAAACCGTACAAAACAAGATCCACTGGGCCATAACCGGGCAAACTGCTGCTGAAATTGTTCATCAAAGAGCCGACAGCGAGCAGGAAAACATGGGACTGACCAATTGGCGAGGCAGTGACAATGGCAAAGCGATTCGAAAAGCCGATGTGGTTATCGCCAAAAACTACTTGAACCAAGAGGAACTGTCGGCACTTAATAATTTAACCGAGCAGTATTTGGTTTTTGCGGAAGGCCAAGCGATGCGGCGTATAACTATGCATATGTTGGATTGGGTCAAGAAACTGGATGGTTTCTTGATGTTGAATGATCGGGATGTACTAGATCATGCGGGAAAAATCTCACATAACATGGCAAAAACTCAGGTAGATCTTGAGTATGAGCAGTTTAAGCAGGTGCGAAAAATACAAGCTGCACAGGCCGCTGACCATAGTGACTTGGCGTATTTGGACAAAGTGCTGCGAACGCCAAAGAAATAATGATATGAAGTGGAAATGGTACAAAATAGAGCAGATGTCATCTCCCGTTTAATTCAATTTAGAAACTCGCCAAAATATGTCCAAGATTTGTCTAAAACACACAGTGAAAAATTTAAAATCGTTCGTAAACAACTGGTTTAACACAGATAAGTCTAAATCAGCTAATTTCTGACACCCACCTTCGCAGAGCAAGTGCAGGACATGAAGCGAATAAGTTCTGTCCTATTATTTGCTTGTACAAGCCTCATTGCGCGAGCTAAGCATTGATGAATGGATATATTTTATGAAAAATGAACCCAGTGCCTGCCCAAAGCGGTTTGGTTTACTACATCAATTTCACTGTGGCTCAATACCCAATTTAATCTGCATTCTTTGACGATCTGACGCCACCCTTTGCAGGTAGGTTTTAACAATGGCCTTGTCAGCCCAGGGCATTAGTGCTTGTTCCATAAACTTGTAGTCATCCAACCACCATAGATGATGCGGGCTGAACTGGCTTTTAAGGTATTGCTCTGACGACTGGTTGGGTTGTGCACAGCTTTGGCCGCAATAAAGTTTGGCGATCAGGTGATAGCGGCCAAGGTGCCAAAACTTGAATGAGTTGGGATTTGACTGATAATTGCGGTTAAGTTGCTGGTACAACTGACTCGCGGCGTCTTTTGCTTGCTGCGTACGCCCGGCGTGATCCAGCAACATGATTTTTGCAATGCTTTCTTTTTTATTGATGATACTGATCAAAAAAGGTGGGCGCTTTGACAAGTACTGCTCAATGCGGCCTGTGCCCAGGGGATTATTGTCCGCATTTTTTATCAGCGCAGCAGCAAAATACATTTCAGCATCTGCTTGCAATACAGACAAATAATCATCTTGCCATAACGCTTGTTCTTGTGCCATCGATGTTGTGGCACCCCGTGAGGCAAATCATACAAGCTTAAATAAAGTTGTGCATACCAATGCCAGTAGCGGTTGTCATGTGACTGTATTTGTTGCAAATAACTCATGGCTGCCGGGGTATCGCCACGCATCAGTTGGTGGACAAAATAGCTGGCGTAAAATCTCAGCCCGTTAAATGCCAGGGTATTGCGAGTATCGAGTTGCCAGAGTTTGTCATGGCGTATCTCAAACAACTTAATATTGTTGATAATGCTGGTGTCGACTTTGTCGTTGGGCAGGTAACTGAGTTGCTTATAAAACTTTTGCGGTGGCTCGGCTTGTATACAGGCATCGAGAATTTGGTTAATTACGTCCAGCCGGTGGGTTTTAAACACGCCTTGGGGGATTGAATCTACAAAGGTGGTGATTTTGTCGCAAGACATGGCGTTGTCGATCATTAACCTCAGTTGATTGCGCCAAGGCCTGCCATGGGTAGGGTGGTAATGCAGTAATGATTTAACGTAATCACTGCTTTGAGAGCGATATTGGGGGTAAGCCCGATGATGCTCAAAAGCCGAAAACAGCGCATCAAAATTGGCCGGATCGGTTGCCAGTGCACCCAGCGCGTTATTGAGCTGTTGGTTTTTTTCTTCGACCACATCAACACTGCCATAGCTGGCGCGCAAGCCATTTAATCGAGACAGCACGCCTTTGATTTGCGCAACATCAGGATACTTGTCGTTAAGCTTCGCCACCGCTTCATAGTCATGGGGCAGTTTGTCAAAAACATACCAACCGCTGCTGGTATTGGCGCTAACCAGCAACTCGATTTCGGCGTAGCTCAGCGGATCGTGTGCCCTGAGTAGTAATTTGGCATGTTTGGTCGACACCAGCATTAGCCGAATGTAAGCCACAATTTCGTTGATGATGGTTTTATTGTCGTTTATTAAATCATCTGCGGCAAAATCCAGTTGCGTAAAATAGTCACTATCGAGGGCTCTATTGTTGATACTGACACTAAAGCGCAGATGCTGCGTTTATTGGGTAACATCTATTTTGATGACATAGGTGTTGCTCGCATTGTTCGGGGCTGTAAAGTCAAACTTGTTGTTTAGTTGCAACTCGGTTTTTAGCTGATTGTGCAACGCTATCAAGTCGGTCTCATTTATAGCTTGTCCGACCGAACTGGGATTGGCAGCAATAGCAGCCAGCTTTATTGGCAATGTCGTCTGTTTTGGGGCTTTGTTGATCATAGGCAGCCCACTGAATGGCGAGTTATCTTTGATACCAATCATTGTGATGAGTGCAATCGCAGCCACTATTATTGCTGCACTAATAAGTCCAATGGGCTTTTGCCTTAACGGTTTTCCTGAGGCCGATTTGGCCGCAGCAGCAACATCAATCGCCGGGCTTGAGATTTGTGGCACTGCCGGGTTTTGCTCAGCTGTTGGTTCAGGCGCGTTTGGCGGTTGTTCGCCATTGTTGATAGTAAACTGGCAATTCTCAGGTAGGGTGAATAAATAGCCTTGTTTTGGCACCGTTTTTATAAAAATATCGCGTTTTTTACTCAGCAGTTTTCTAAGGCGAGATACCCCACGGTTTATCGAATCATCTGAGGTATGGTTGCTCAGCCACGCCTGTTCAGACAACGTTTGGCGGGTGACTATTTGACCTTGATTTTCATGCAGGTGTAGTAATACCAAATCCATTAATTAACTGATCATTTTGCTGGTTAAAATAAACATTAGCGGCGTTATTAACCTTGTCATTAGAGTGACTAGTGACGGCGATTAATGCCTTGCTACTGTTGATTTTTCCTGCCCAAAATTAGATCAGT
>CALKGI010000049.1 GCA_938085045.1 uncultured Alteromonadaceae bacterium | reverse complement strand
CTGACAGAAGAACAGCAAAGTAATTCACGTTATTTTTACGAATTGGCCAGCGCGCAATTCGGTTATAACGAGGCGTTGCTCAAAGATGTGCAAGCCTTTCATTTTAAGGGCGGGCAAGGGGCAAAAACAGGCACCGGCGGTCATTTACCCGGTAATAAAAATATAGGTAAGATTGCGCAAGTTCGAGGTATAGAAGAAGGCACTGCGGCGGTTTCTCCGCCGACATTCAAAGACTTACACACAAGTGCTGACTTCAAACGCTTTGCCGACAGAGTACGCGAAGTTACTGGCGGTATACCTATCGGCTTTAAATTGAGCGCCAATCATATTGAGCAAGACATTCAGTTTGCCCTTGATGCCAGCGCCGATTACATCATTCTTGATGGGCGAGGAGGTGGCACTGGCGCGGCGCCTGAAATTTTCCGCGACCATATCAGTGTGCCAACCATACCTGCGCTTGCTCGTGCCCGCCGATATTTGGATGAGCAGGGCGTTTCGGGCGATGTTACCCTAATCATTACCGGCGGCTTGCGAACTCCGATAGATTTTGTCAAGGCAATGGCTTTGGGGGCCGATGGGGTGGCGTTATCAAACAGTGCGATGCAGGCAATCGGTTGTGTTGGCGCTCGTATGTGCAATACCAACAATTGTCCTGCGGGTATTGCTACGCAAAAGCCTGAATTACGCAGTCGCCTTAATGTCGAAGTCGCAGCTACGAAGCTTAATAACTTCTTTGGTGCTTCAACGGCATTAATGCAGGTTATGGCAAGAGCCTGTGGTCATCATCATCTGGCCGATTTCGATAACGATGATTTGGCGACATGGCATCGACAAATGGCTGATTTGTCAGGGGTTAAATATTCAGGCTTTAGCAAGCTGTAATATCTTAAAGTTTTCTATATGTAATGTGGCGCGTTAAGGGTTTGGCCCGCCCACTTAATGATGAATACGGTGTAAAGGGCATTGGTTCACTATCTTATTGAGGAAGCTATACAGGTGGAAAAATGAACCAAACACTGTATTTGAAATACTCGATAGTGTTGAGATTTTGTTGTTTCACTATTGTGCGCTAGAACATTCTCTTTACTGTCAATAAATTAAAGGGAATTAGTTCTTGAAATATGGGAACTCTCTGATAACATACGGCGGCCCGTTAAAAGAAATCACCCATTAATAATAAAAACATCAAATCAGTTATGTAAGCTGATTTCAATAAACAAAGGATAGAGCCGTGGATTTTGCCTATTTCCTAGATGATGCCAGAAATTTTCGCGCCCGTCGTCTACCATCACCCAAACAATCAGCAATCAGATTTAAAGACGTTTCTGACCTTTATGAGTTAAGAGAAGAGATACGGGATAGCTCAAACCCTAATGAGCGTCAATTTCAGCAACTATACAATCATGTATTTGATTCATATTATGCCTTCGATGTCGAGGTTGAAGAATTTGACGATGCAGTACAGGCTAACCGACAAAAACTATTGGGTAAATACAGCTGGTTGAAGAAACATTGGGATATTCTTTACAGCCTGTTTGATGACGATGACAGTTTTGCACAGAGTAGCTTAAGTGAAGAATGGCATTCATTAGATGAACAACAAGCAACTGCTTTTATAAAAGCTGAGTTTGTCGAGCAAAAAGACCCGTTGACTTTGGAGTACACTGATTGGTCAAATCACTTGCATGATTTGTTATTGGCTGATTTAAAAGACTTGGCAAAGCCGCGGAAAATAAAACTCAGTCAAAAGAAGGCTGATCTTGTTCGATGTCTTGTGAATTACGAAGAAGAAAACCCCGGCAGTCTGGTTAAGCCGACATTTTTTCGTCCAACATTATTGTTGTCTCAGACAATACAAGCAATTCAAACAAGTTATGTTGACGCCATAGAAACGGCATTGACCAGCTTTGATTATCCAAAGCCGTTTAAAATAGCCATCTGGCTAGAAGTCGAAGATTTACATTCTGGTAGCATTTCACAGATGGCAACAGCGCATTTAAAGTCGCTGGGTTATTTATCTGAGGTGTTGGAAGAGCCTCCTATTGTCACTCAAACCTTAGCCAAGAATAACAATTACCAAGTTAATATATCTTACTCGAAAGTTGAAAAGTCCGACACCAAACCGGTTAATAGTTTGCCTAATTCATGCATTGCTCAATTTAGTTACATTAGCAATAGTGGTGAAATGACCACACGGCGTGTACGAGTAGATAAAATCGAACAAGGCCAAAATGACAGTTATATAAAGGGGTTTTGTTATCTGAGGAATGCCCTGCGAACGTTTAATATGTCACGTATTGTCGATGAATTGATTATTGTTGGTACAGGAGAGGTTATCCAATTGGACGAGGATGAAAATACCGACATCATTATCAAGGCATTGACAGGCAAGAACACCACACAAAAAACGGCATTGAAAGTTGAGCCAAACAGCCTCTTCAATTCATCACTTTTACCCGACATGAAAACCCGTTCTCGCTGGGCCGTGCCAGAAGACAGCTATAGTGTTGAAACTAAGTCTGGTATTGTTAAATTTCTATTATTTGTTGCTATCGTCTTCATTCCGTATATCTTTGCATGGTTTACGTTAAGCAAACATTATTCGATAAAATGGCGAATGGCTGCGTTTGGCTGGTTGATATTTGCTTTATGGATCACCCTTACAGCCCCAGATAAAGACAGGTCAACTGAAGCGACCGCAGCTGTAGTTAATTTGGACTAATGGTGAGTGTCGTTAAAAGTGACTGTTGTCGGTTATCGCGCGAAATATCATGTTTAACTCAAATTTGTGTCTATCGCTTATGGCGTGTGCAACTGTATAGGTCAGATAAATACTGTTAGAGGTTTGAGATGCATAAGTTAGTATTAATGGCTTTGTTACTGGCTGGTGCTCCCGGTTATGCCACACAACAAATTAAAGAGACGTTTATAGTTGAAGGTAAATCCATCGGCATAGATTCAAAACCGCTTGAATACCTGTATTCTTATGAACAGATACATGTCATGTTGGCGTCAAAAGGGTGGTGTTCAGCAAACTGGCGAGGGTATAAAGGTACTTGGGAAATCAAGGATAAAACGTTATTTTTAAAGACCTTGGTAAAGGGGGCGTGTGCTAAAAAACCACCGCAAGTTGATCCAGTGTTATTTTTTGGTGAAGAAGAATACCCAATGAAAGCAGCCTGGTTTAATGGCAAGATACAGGTGCGTTTAACTGAGAACGTCTATGAATCTTGTAAAGCAGCTGATGGAAGTGATCAAACAACAGGATATGAATTTGATGCCATTGTTTATGAGTTTGCTGCGGGTGAGTTGGTTTACAAAAATAAAGAAACGATAAAACAGCGGTGGAAAGACCCTGA
This sequence comes from uncultured Alteromonadaceae bacterium, assembly GCA_938085045.1. Classification (GTDB taxonomy): domain Bacteria; phylum Pseudomonadota; class Gammaproteobacteria; order Enterobacterales; family Alteromonadaceae; genus JABSOG01. Next base: position 13,728 of record CALKGI010000049.1, on the reverse strand, counting down.
TTTGGTCTGTTTCAAATCGTAGTTCTATAAAATGCCCACTAGACACGCTTTGGTGATCACTTTATTACGGCCCTCGCCTTTGGCTTTATACAGGGCTTCATCGGCAAATTGCAAAATATTGTCTAGATTGTCACCAGCATTAAACCCAGCCAAACCCATACTGACCGTGATTTGTGGTATGTCGGTCATGTTCATTTCAGCAATTTTTAGCCTGAGCCTTTCACATACCATATAAGCTAGTGCTTCATCTGTGTCGGGCAGTGCCAGTAAAAATTCTTCTCCGCCCCAGCGGTAAACTCTGTCGCTGGGCCTGAGGGTTTTTTTGAGGGTTTGGGCCAAGGTAATCAGCACTTCATCACCCATTTGGTGGCCGTAGGTATCATTGACCTTTTTGAACCAATCAATGTCTAGTAATGCCAAAGTCAGCGGTTGGTAAGTGATATTTAAGCGTGATATAAACGCCGAGACGTCTTCAATGCCAGCTCGTCGATTATGTAAACCGGTCAATATATCGGTGTTGGCTAATTCTTCCATGCGCAGCGATGCCGCTTCGAGTGCTTGATTACGATGTTCTAATTCTTCGGTTCTTTGATGAACGATAGATTCCAACTGGGCGTTGAATAGCTTGAGTTTATATTGCGCCGCTTTGCGCTGGCGAATATTGACCAATAATACTGAGATAATCGCGGTTAGCAAAATAACCAATGCAATAACTGAGTGAATGATTGTTTTAAAGCGTTGGTAGAGAGATTCTGGTTTACCGACCACAACAGCATTGGTGGGTAACAGGGTCATATCGATGTTAGATTGTTGCAATTGGGCGTAGTCGAAGAAGGGTTTATATGAGGCTTTTTCTTTAATGGGCAAGTCGGCGATTGGTACGCCATCAAGCACACGCAGTGCCATTTTTGCCGCGTTGTAACCATGTTCAAATGGGTTATTCATCATGCCGCCAATCACGCCATTGCCTATCATCAAACCGCCCCACATTCCGTAAATAGGCGCTTTGCTAAGGCTGGCTAACTCGGGTAAATCACTGTCAAATGAAAAGTAATTGCCCAGTTTGTCTTTGTGAATGGCTAGCATTAAAAAGGCACTTGTGTGGTCTGTGCTCTGCGCTTTTTGGTGTAATTCTTTAAGGCTAAAATTGTCCCATATTTCTAATGAAATCTGCTGTTTTAAAGGGTCGCTTAACCATTGTGATTTTATCGATTTTGCCCTTTGCACCATGCGAAGGCCCAATCCTGTGGTATCGCCAAGCATGATGATTTTATTCACTTGCGGTTGAATCTGTTGGATTAACTCAAGATTGCCTTGAATTTCCATGCCCTCTTTTATTCCGGTAATATTATCTCGGCCCTTGAGCGTGTTTGGATAGAACACGTTAACACCACAAAAAACGATAGGAATATTAGGGAACAGCGTTTGACCATGTTCAATCATAAAATAATAAGCATGATCATCGCTGGTAATGATCACATCTGGTCTGCTGTTTAGGTATTTGTGTTTGAGCAAATCAATGAGTTTCTTGTGATATATCTCATCGTCAACAAAACGGCGTGCATCCATAAACTCAATGTGCAGATTCTCGGGTGAAACGGTACCGCTAAGGCTATCTCTAACCCCTCGGGTTAGTTCATCTGTCCATTTGTATTGTGGATGGTAGGAATTAAGCAACAAGACAGATTTGTCTTGTGAAAAGCACGAGAGTGAAAAGACAGTTAATAACAAAACCAATGTCTTTCTAAGCATTTAGAGCCAACCTGTAAAGAGAAGCCAAACGTTGGAATTAAGTATATACCTAAATGGCATGGTTGATGCTCTCCTTGGTGTTTTTGTTGGCAGTCATTGTATTTAAACACAATTTTGCCAACGCTTGCGTAACGTTGCTTGTCAGTTGCGGGTAGCTCAACATCAGTTCATCGTTGCTTTTGCATATTTGTTCTGTAGCAAAGTGGTGGTACCTAAGGCCATGCAACAAAGGTTTTAAAATGTAGCGCTGAAATTTATGGGGCGGTAAGTCGTTTATCTCTTGCGACACAATATAGTGCCTAATTGACATCAATGCTTCGCCAAGTAGTGAATTGCTTTTATTAAGGCACAGGTTTTCATCAAAAGCCGGTAGGTTTGCGTGACCCACCAATACTTTCCCTTCCATATGCAGTGTTGATAGTCCCATCTCGGTCGGGAAATCATTTATTTCTAATTCAGACATGACCTGAGGGTTGATTTCATAACCCGCATTTAGTGTGCTGCAAACACTGCCTATTTTCTCTAGTAGGGTAGGAGTGATAGCTTTACACATAATGACCAAGTCTAAATCGCTGGCTGGATGATTATCGCCCCGCGCGCGGCTACCATAGAGCCAGGTGCAAATGTGATTGTCTTGGGCGGTGGCTGCTATTTTGCTCGCGATTTTATTCGTTGTGGGTAAAGTCATAAAGTGTTTAAGTATCCAGTCAAATTCAGCAAGGATTGAGTGTAAACCGACTAGATATCTTTATATATAAGGATTTTTTATTAGGGCGTGAACAACGGATATTTGTCTATAAGATTTTGATAATCCTCTGTTTTGGTGTACTCATTAAACATATGGTTGAATAGGGCGATATTGCGTTTGTCTTTAAATGCCATTCTATAAGGGCTGCTTGGAAACAGATAATGAAAACTAAATTCATTTGCCCGCTCGGCTAACCCTTGTTGATGGATAAGGTAGTTAAATATGTTGTTGTCCATAACCAACACATCGACTCTTTTTCTCATCAGCAATGCCGGTTGTCGTTGTTGGTCGGCAACCTCCATAAATAGCGGGCTTTTATTTGCCGCCATTGCAAACTCTTCTCCTAATACTTTGTTGGCATTTTGAAACGAAGCAATCGATTTTGCGCCTAAGTCGCTGATCGAGCTGAAATCAAATTGATTGCGCTTTAACGAAATCGCCACATTTTGATAAGTTATATAAACATCACTGAGCCTTGAGGCGTCGCTAAAGGTCCGTGGGTTCATTGTCATTACGGCGTCAATGTCATCTATACCTAGCATTTTAGGTGCGCGGCGAAAGGCGACATAGACAAATTTTGCTGATTTTCCCATGGTTTGCAATACGTTTCGCACCAGTTCGATTTCAAATCCGCTGTCTGTGGCCTGCAAGACATACGGCGGCTTTGATAACCCTACAACGACTGAAAAGGTTGGGTTAGCAATGGCGTTAACAGGCCATAAGGTCAACACAAGCATGGTTAAACTTATTAATAAGCCAGCAGAGGAGGGATTTGGTGTATGGGCGTGAGTTTTCAATTTATGAACCTATGAACCTATGAACCTATGAACCTATTAAGAAACCTATTAAGTTGATATTAATTAAGGCTTTTTTGGGGAAAGAAAAATTGTCTTACTGTATTAAATTTAGCCTATTAATTGTATTTTCTCCTGTCTTTGGCAAGAGACAAATCGCTTGCGTTAACATCGTTGAAAAATTCTGTATAATAACCGCTCACTTTTTAGCGGAATTTTATTTTAAAGGATCATAATGAAAAAGTTGATAGTTGTTGCATTGGCACTGGGCGTGGCATTAAGCCCACTTGGTATGACACAGGCTCAGGCGAAAGATTGGACAAAAGAACAAACGGCTTGGATACAAAATGAAGCGAAAACCGACAATCCGTCGGCTTTACAATTAGGTTATGCTTACTTCAAAGGTGAATGGGGTGTTCAAAAGGACCTCACTTTGGCGGTTAAGTGGTTATCTAAAGCTGCTGATGCTTATGTAAGTGACAAATTATCCAAAGAAAAAGCCTCTTATTTTCTTGGTTCACTCTATGCCGGACAAGAAGGCGCCACAGTTGATTTAGAAAAAGCAGCGCACTATTTCAAACAAGCTTCTGAGCATATCGAAAAAACCAAATTCACCGATGCCCCCTATCACTTTGCTCGTGCAACCACCAACGACAAGTTACATATCGAATATCTGCGTAAATCGGCTGTTGCCGGTTACATGCCTGCAATGTATGAATTGGCCAAAGCCTATGAAGGTGGTATACGAACGCAAGTAAACGATGAGGGTTATATTTATTGGTTAACCAAGATTGCCGAAACAGGCGATGCGCCAGCACAAGCCATTTTGGGTGAAGCTTTTTTCCACGGCAATAAAACCTATCAAGATTATGACCGTGCTTATCAATGGTTAGTAAGAGCAGCAGAGCAAAACCAAGCTGACGCTCAATTGACGTTAGGTTTAATTCATTCAGAAGGTCTGGGTAGAGAAAAAGACACCAAAAAAGCCATTTTGTGGTGGCAAAGAAGTGGGGCACAAGGCAACGTGATTGCCAAAGAAAATCTGGCCAACCTGTTGGCTAAATCAACCAATAAACAAGAGCAGGCCAAAGCGTTGACCTTGTACAACGAATTGGCTGAAACAGGACACAAAGGCGCTGCCAATCAGTTGGCTGCTTTGTACGAACAAGGCGAAGCGTTGGTGGAAAAAGATAAAGCTAAAGCCAAATATTGGCGAGAAAAAGCGGCATTGATGAGTGACGATATACAAACTGTCATCATTGCCCGTAAGCAAAATCAAGCGAATGACGACAGCAGTTATAAGGCCAATAGCGATTCGTTGGCTTTGTATAACAAGGCATTGGCACACCTGAATAACAAAGAATATGACCCCGCGATTGTCTTGCTTAATAAAGCCGCACGCCTGAATTTGCCTGCGGCTCAGCATAACTTATCGTTGGCTTATTTTAAGGTGGCGCAACTCAAAAAAGACCCGAAACTGCTTGTTCTTAGTTATGCTTGGGCCAAAGTCGCTGCAAAAAATGGCATGAAAGACTCTGACAAATTAGTGGAGCAGCTGGGCGAAGTGTTGAACACCAAAATGATGGAAGAAGGCTTAAGGCAGTATCGTGCATTATTGGAGGAAATCACTCAGTAAGCCATTAAATCGTGATTAAACAGTGATTAAAAGGGGCTATAAAAGCCCCTTTTTGCTGTAATAGTCGGTGAGGGTTTTAACCAACTTACTGCCTCGAGCTTTGTCGCGATCGGCAAGAATATTGCCTTGTTCGTCGATTAACACGGCCTTTGGGTAACCAAAAACAAAATAGTCTTTGTTGATGGGGTGTTTGCCGTTGTCTAAAAACGCGTGTTTCCATGGCATTTGCCATTTGAGTTGACGAAACTGTGACACATCTTCAATGGTGTCATCACCAGAGAGGCTTAAAATCTCAAACCCCAAGGGTTTGAATTGTTCATAAACCTCGTGCAAAATCGGCATTTCTTTGAGGCACGGTGCGCACCAAGTGGCCCAAAAATCCAGTAAATACACTTTGCCTTTAAAGCTGTCTTTGTCATAAGTCGTGCCCGAATGATGAAAACCCGCAATGCTGAACTCGGGCGCATGTAATCCTTCAATCAACTTTGATGGGGCAAGGCGTTTGTTGAACATCTCAAAATAGCTCACATGGGCATAATGGGCTTTAAACTGGCGATAATAGTGTTGATATTGTTGTAAATCGTCGTTGTGGCGATAGGTGTCAGCCATATTGACCAGCAATCGGGCTTTTTCATCATCGTTACCATTGTTCGCCAAAAATGCCTCTATTTGTGGTGCGTAGGTTTTTAGTTGCTGATGCATCACTGTGTAATAATCGCCGCCATTACCCGCCAGCCACAAACTATAAGTGAAAGACGCACCCGGCAAGTTCCAATACCACTGGGTTGGGTCAACTGATTTGAGTACTTTGTGTTGCGCTGAAGATGATTGACCGGCAATGGTGGTCGACATAACGTTAAGCAACTGTTGCATCGCTTTGCCCGGATATTGCTGCTGCCATTGTTCTATGGTGGTTAGGCCATCGGTAAAACTGAATTCTCGGCTGGTATCTTGCGCTTTTTGCGCCGTTTGCTGGTCGATTAATCGATTGTATTGTGCTTGTAAGTGGATACTTTGACCTTGTTCATGCCAAGGCCCTGATAACCTTATCGGGTTGCTGGCTTTGAATTTTTGGTATTTGACTGGGTTGTACACAAATGTCCAGTCGCCACCGCTGTGCTGGTCGACGCTATAAAAGTGGCTACCCAAATCATACTCAAATTGCTTTGTCTGAGGGTTAGCGACATTCATTTTACTTCTGGTTAAACCGCCCAAATGATATTTAATTGTGCCTGCTTCTAATGAAAGGCTGATTTTGTACGACCCATCACTGGTGGCTTTGAGCGGATAAACTACTGGCTTTATTTTAGTTTTGTCAGTCGCTTTATTACTGTAAAGTTTTATTTGCAGATGTTTAGGGGCAGTGACAAAAGGTAGTCGGTCTAGTTCAACATTTAAAGCGAGGTTGTCTTGCTCGCCTAGGTTTAACACCAGACTTTTGGCTAAATGCCCGGCGCCTAAGTAATTGACAATATAACGTTGAGACTTAAAGGCGCTGTGGTTCTCCAAAGCATAAGCTCCGTTGCTTGCCACGTTTATGATGTGAGTATTGTCTTTGCGATTGCCATTGAGCGGCGTCACCTTAATTACGGCGTGTTGCAGTGGCTTGCCATCAACACCATAGAGGTGACCGCTGAGCATAGGGGCAACATCAGCTGTTTTGCTTTGTTGCTCAGAACAACTGGCGAGTATGGTTAATGAAGCGGCCATCAAAACTAACTTTGGCAGGAGGTTTTTGAGCATAAACTAAGGTGTTCCTTATCTGGGCGATTAAGACAAGGGCATACTAAATTAAAGATATTGCAGATGCAATCAACTGTGGTCTTTTTTTATGCAATATACTGTGGTGGGATTTGTTTACAGTCAGTTGATAGAACCACCGATAATACTGTCTAGCGTGTAAATATCAGTGTTACCAAAACCTTTGATTTCTTCGTTACTTTTAAAAGTGACTTCAAATTCGCCTTCTATCTGCTCTTTCATTGGTGAGCACACCGCGATATTCATGGTTTGAGCACTGTGTTCCATTCGTGTGGCTAGGTTGACGGCAGGGCCGAAGATGTCATACACATACTTGTGAATGCCGACGATTGATCCGATGAGTTGTCCGCTGGCAATGCCTATGCGGGCCAGCCATTGGGTTTTGTGGGTATTGTTGCGTCTCTCGAGGTAATGGATCATTAAAAGCGCGACTTTGGCGATGTTGCGGGCGTGATCGGGGTCAGCTTCTGGCACGCCCGAGACGGCCATATAAGCATCACCGATGGTTTTAATGCGTTCGCAACCAAACTGTTCAACGATACGGTCAAAGTTGGTGAAAATATCGTTTAATTCGGTGATAACAGCGGCAGGGTCTGCGGCAATGTCCATCTCAGTGAACGAGACAAAATCAAGCATAACCACCGAAGCGTCTTCGTATTTGGTGGGGGCAGTGACGCCAAACTCTTTGAGTTCAGCCAATACACTTTTGGGCATGATATTAAGTAGCAGCTTTTCGGCTCTTTCTTTTTCGCGCTTAAGTTCACGCTCGTTACGCTCCATCATTTTGGCGTATGAGTTGATCATCGCTTCGAGTTCTTTCTTGCGAGTTTGGTTTTGTACTTCAATAAATAAAAAAGGTTCACCATTGATATCAAAGTGGGAAATGTCGATGCTTAAAAATAGCTCCCGGCGTTTGGGTTTGGCGTTAACTTCGATGTTTTTGGGGATCACTTCTGGCGGTTCTGCAACAATTTCGGCGATTTGGCCGTTGTCTAAAAAAGTGCCTAATGAGTGTTCATCTTCAATTTTAAACCACAGTTTGAAGCTGTCGTTGGCAAAAACTAACACAGGGCCTAGTGGGTCGAGTGGGCCAATTGGTCCGGTTGGGTTCTGCGGGTTGATGATTGCAATGCCGACTTGAACCGATTGCATTAAACGTTGATTGATTAATTCTAACGACATGATGATGAGCTCAAAAAGTTAGTGACTGACAATAAAACTACGGCGTTTTTCAAATTCTTCTTCGACAAACTTTCGCTCATCTGGGCCAATGCCCTGATCTGCCAAAGTGCCATCGAGTATTTTGCATATCTCGTTAAATTGCTCAGCGTTGATACTTAGGTGTTGATGGGCTTTACGTAATTGTTCATTGGTATAAGAGGCGGGACCGCCAAGCAAAGAAGCGACAAACTTGGTTTGGTGATCAATCATTTGTGGCATGTCGATACCATCAAAGAAGTCACCAACAATGTCTGAATCGAGTACGCGTTCGTAAAATTCCATCACGATACCACTGACGGCTTTAAATCCGCCGAGTTGTTGAAAAACCGATTGTGTCATGGGGAAACCCTTCAATGATGTGTTGAGACTACTATGTAAACACTATGTACGCGAAGGGGTTATGTCAAGGGCGTGGGGTTGTAGTAAAAGTCATGTGCGAAGTAAAATGGTAGGCGGGTGATTTATCCCCGCATCTCTTGTGAAAGATTCATTTATAAATCGTCAATTTCACGTTTAAGGTTATAGCTTTTATCAGTCACTATGGCTTCAAGCGCTTCTACGCGTTTTCTCAGTGCCATCAACTCTAACTGCATTTGCTGGTTGACGCTGGTTTCTTCTTGATGCTGTTGGTGGTCGTGACGGTCATCATCGTTGGGGTGACGTCTTTTGTTTTTAATCACACTGGCAATGATCGCAAAAACGGCAATGATAACGATGGCTTCAAATGGATTCATGGTATTTTCCTTTAACGATTATAATGCGGACATTTTTAATTAGACTATACATTGATAATCAAATATTAAGCCAATAAAAAATACTATAAAATTCAACTAGATACAATGGTTGGCGATTTTTTGTTATTTTCACTTCACCAACATATAGTATATTTGACTAAATGATTGGCGAGAATGCAAGCGGGAGACTAAGCCTTTGCAAGATGATGAAAAATGGATGGAACAGGCGTTGGTTTTGGCCGAAGTAGCTCAGTCTAATGGCGAAATTCCTGTTGGGGCGGTGGTGGTTTGCAACGGTGAGGTTGTGGGTAAGGGTTATAACGCCTCTATCACTCAAAACGACCCCTCAGCGCATGCCGAGATGATGGCAATTCGCGAGGCAGGAAAAACGTTGGGTAATTACCGGCTGGTGGATTGTACTTTATATGTCACTTTAGAACCGTGTCCTATGTGCGCCGGGTTATTGGTGCATAGCCGAATTAAACGTTTGGTATTTGGCGCCTTTGATTTGCGTACTGGGTCGGCAGGGAGTTTGATGAATTTAGTGCAAAACCCGGCATTGAATCATCAGGTAGAGGTTACGCCGGGGGTGTTGCAGCCAGTGTGTTCAGCGCGGTTATCGGCATTCTTCAAAGGTCGACGTGAAGAACAAAAACGCTTGAAAAAACTGGCTAAAGAGGGGTTAGAAAAATAAGGCTATAGCTCCGCTAATTTTCCGTCTTCTGTTTCTTGTGCCAATTTAGAGCGGTAAACATTGCTGCGAGAGGTAATGTTGTGGGTAGATTTTTTGTTATGGACTCTGCGACGAGTCGATAACGAACTACAAGTTTTGCTTTTAAGGCGGAATACGCGGCGTCTTTTCATTAGTCACTCTGCTTGTGGTTTAAGTCGATTAAAGTTAAACGAATAATAAAGAGCGCGCATTATAAACTAACTTTTTATAAACCTCGACGTTATTTTTCATCGCTTTTTTGTTGCTGCCATAATGCATCAAAAACCGGCGGTGGCGGTTTTAATTCAACTGTTTGATTTTTCAAAGAATCAATGAGTTTCTCTGTATAATCAGTGGTTTTTTCGTTGGCCAATTGTATTTCATCTAGTTTGACCAAAGAGTGATAATAACGCTTAATGTTGTCGACATAACGCACCGGTTCATGGCCTCTGGCGTAACCATATTTTGTTTGCTTGTAATACTTTTTTTGCCTCAATAAAGGCAACCGTTTTTTAACATCAATCCATTTATCTGGGTCGCCACCATGGCGCTGCGTGAGTACCCGGGCATCTTCTACGTGACCCCAACCAATGTTGTACGAAGCAATGGCAAACCATAATCTGTCGGGCAATGGTATACGTTCGGGCACGCGTTTTATTAGGCGGGCTATGTACTTGCCGCCACCGCGAATATTCTGCTCGGCATCTAATCGATTTGTTACGCCCATTTGTTTGGCCGTGGGGCGGGTTAACATCATAATTCCCCGTACGCCGGTGTGAGATTTAGCTCTTGGGTCCCATAGCGACTCTTGATAACTCATCGCGGCCAGCAGTCGCCAGTCGATATCGCCTGCGTATTTTTGAAACATTGCTTTGTATTTGGGCAATTTGGTTTGAGTTGCCTTGATGAACATCTTGGTGTCAGAATAATTAAAATTCTCGACGTGGCCAAAATATTTGTCTCTTAATTCTGTTAGTTCACCGTTTTGGTGAATATGGCCGAAAAACTCAATTAATAAACTGAGCAACGAATCATCGTTCTGTTTGGTGATGATCCAGCCGACATCTTGTGGTTTATGCACGGTAAAACCGATGCTGAGGTTGGGGTATTGACGGCGATTTATGGCCAGATTGTTCGAATCGGCAATGGTGTAATCGATTGTGCCATTAACGACTTGTTCTAGTAATTCGTCTGGGTCGGCATCGGCGGTTTCAATCCAAGTTAAATCGGGGTGATGTTGTTTGAGATTGGTTAGGTTTTCGGCGTGACTGCTTTGTGTGGTGACCACCAAAGAGCCATCAAGGTGTTCAAATTTCTTCGGGCGTTTTCTGCCTTGTTTAAACACCAACTTTTGGGTGACTTGATAATAACCCGGCGAATAGCGATATTTTTTACGGCGCTCATCGGTGATGGTCAAACCGCCTGCGAGTAGGTCGACCTGATCGCCTTCCAACATCGGAAATAATTGCGAAACATGATAGTTGGGGACTATTTCAAGCTCAAGGCCAATGTAGTCGGCAAACGCTTGGGTCAGTTCATATTCAAAGCCGGTGGAGCCATCACGGTCGATATAGTAACTGCTGGCACCAAACACTGTACCGACTCGAAGCTTACCACGTTTAACCATGGAGTCGAGTTGGCTGTCTTTGTCGTTTTCGTTGCACCCAGATAAGCCAAGCACTGACACTGCTAGGGTGCATAAAACCAAACGTTGGAGTGATTTGCTAAACTGGAGTATCTTCATTACGCCCAAAATACTGTAACGGCTGGCTAAATGCAAAAACAAATGCCAAGCACTTCAAAACTTTTTTATAACTAATTGAAAGCTGGGCTATGAGAAAAAGCTGGTTTCACTTATAATGGCGGCCCATTTTATCCGTAGATTGCTTGTCAGGTGAGAGTCCTATGCTAATCCTTCGTGGTGCGCCAGCGTTATCCGAGTTCCGTGTCAACCAACTGTTGAAAAACTGCCAGTCGGCTTGTATTCCCGTCAACGATATATACGCCGAGTATATACATTTCGCCGACTTGTCGGCTGATTTGAATGATGACGAATTGGTCAAGCTTGAAAAGCTGCTGACTTATGGCCCAACCATAGAAGAACATGCGCCGGTTGGCCGGTTGCTGTTTGTCACACCAAGACCCGGCACTATTTCGCCGTGGTCATCAAAAGCCAGTGATATAGCCCACAATTGTGGTCTTGAAAAAATCAAACGCATTGAACGTGGTTTGGCTTATTACATTCAGGGCGACGACCTGACTGATGAGCAACTTAAAGCCCTGTCGGCATTATTGCACGACAGAATGATGGAAACCCTCTTTAGTGAGCTTGAAGATGCTGCGGTATTGTTTAAAGCCGAAGCGCCACGAGCATTGTCGAGCGTCGACATTTTAGGTGGTGGCCGCGAAGCGCTAGTAAAAGCCAACGTTGAACAAGGCTTTGCCTTGGCTGATGATGAGATTGATTATTTAGTCGATAGCTTCACTACCTTGGGTCGTAACCCCAACGACATCGAACTGTTTATGTTTGCTCAGGCCAACTCAGAACATTGTCGTCACAAAATCTTCAATGCCGATTGGACAATCGACGGAAAAGAACAGCCTAAGTCGCTGTTTAAAATGATTAAAAACACCTTTGAAACCACCCCAGATTATGTATTGTCGGCCTATAAAGACAACGCATCGGTGATGACTGGTTCAAAAGCTGGGCGATTCTTCCCCAATAGCGAAGGTCAATACCAGTACAATCAAGAAGACATTCATATACTGATGAAAGTCGAAACTCATAACCACCCAACGGCTATTTCACCTTATCCGGGCGCGGCGACTGGGTCTGGCGGCGAAATTCGTGACGAAGGCGCTACAGGGCGTGGTTCAAAACCTAAAGCGGGCTTGGTTGGCTTTTCGGTGTCGAATTTACGTATTCCGGGTTTTGAACAACCTTGGGAAAGCGACTTTGGTAAGCCTAACCGCATTGTTAGTGCACTTGACATCATGATGGAAGGTCCATTGGGTGGCGCGGCATTTAACAACGAGTTTGGTCGTCCGAATATTTTGGGTTATTTCAGAACCTTCGAAGAAAAAGTCACCAGCTTTAACGGCGAAGAGGTGCGTGGTTATCACAAACCCATCATGCTGGCTGGTGGCCTTGGCAACATTCGTGATTCACATGTTCAAAAAGATCCAATTCCAGTAGGCGCTAAATTAGTGGTACTTGGTGGACCTGCAATGAACATCGGCCTTGGTGGCGGCGCCGCTTCTTCAATGACTTCAGGTCAATCGAGCGAAAACCTCGATTTTGCCTCAGTACAGCGTGAAAACCCAGAGATGGAACGCCGTTGTCAAGAAGTTATCGATAAATGCTGGCAGCTGGGCGATGACAATCCAATCGCCTTTATCCACGATGTGGGCGCTGGTGGTATTTCTAACGCCTTCCCTGAGCTTGTAAACGATGGCGAGCGCGGCGGCAAGTTCGAATTGCGTAACGTGCCAAATGACGAACAAAGCATGGCACCGCACGAAATTTGGTGTAACGAGTCGCAAGAACGCTACGTTATGGCCATACCGCCTGAGCAATTAGCTGTGTTCGAAGCCATTTGTGCGCGTGAACGTGCGCCTTATGCCGTAGTTGGTGTTGCCACCGAAGAGCGTCATTTGACCCTGACCGACAGCCATTTCGATAACACGCCAATTGATTTGTCGCTTGATGTATTACTTGGCAAACCGCCTAAAATGCATCGTGACGTGACAAGTAAGACTTCCAATGGCAAAGCGCTTGATTTTTCAGGTGTTACTTTAGCCGCTGCGGCCGAGCGTATATTGCGTTTGCCAGCAGTAGCAGAAAAAACCTTCCTTATTACCATTGGTGACCGAACCGTTACCGGCTTAGTTGCCCGTGACCAAATGGTTGGCCCTTGGCAAGTACCTGTTGCTGATTGCGGTGTTACCGCTGCGGCGTACGACACTTATCATGGTGAAGCTATGTCGTTGGGTGAGCGTACTCCGGTTGCTTTACTTAACTACGGTGCATCAGCAAGGTTGGCTGTGGCTGAATCTCTGACCAACATCGCTGCCACTAACATTGGTGATTTGAAACGCATTAAGATGTCGGCCAACTGGATGTCTCCTGCGGGTCACCCGGGTGAAGACGCTGGTTTGTACGAAGCGGTTAAAGCGATTGGCGAAGAATTATGTCCGGCCTTGGGTTTGACTATTCCTGTGGGCAAAGACTCTATGTCGATGAAAACCCAATGGGAAGAGAACGGTGAAACTAAATCGGTGACGTCACCGATGTCATTGGTGATCACCGCCTTTGGCCGAGTTGAAGACGTTCGCAAAACGGTTACTGCGCAGTTACGTACAGACAAAGG